>SVTU01000013.1 GCA_015063655.1 Oscillospiraceae bacterium | reverse complement strand
AAATTGTGATATAATAATACCATAATCAATGACGAAGCCTTTCGTCAGATGACAAAAAATATGAGGAAGGAAAAAGAACATGAATAAGACACAGCTTATTGAAGCAGTTGCAGCAAAAGCAGATCTCAAGAAGAAGGACGCAGAGGCAGCCGTTAACGCATTGACCGAGGCTATCGCAGAGGCATTGAAGGCAGGCGACAAGGTTCAGCTTGTTGGCTTTGGTACCTTCGAGGTTAAGGAGAGAGCAGCAAGAGAGGGCCGCAACCCCAAGACGGGTGAGACCATTCAGATCGCAGCCTCCAAGGCTCCCGCATTTTCCGCAGGCAAGGGCCTGAAGGACGCTATCAACTAATAACATAGAGGGCTGTCTCGAATTTTCGTTTGAGACAGCCCACTTCTTATTGAGGTAATCACGATGAGATTAGATAAATATTTGAAGGTGTCCCGTATCATCAAGCGGCGCACGGTAGCAAACGATGCGTGCGATGCCGACCACGTGACGGTCAACGGCAGAAGGGCCAAGGCGTCCTATGACGTTAAGGTGGGCGACGTGCTGTGCATCACCTTTGGCCAGCGTACCTTGCAGGTGCGCGTGCTGTCCGTGAAGGAAACGGTGGGCAAGGCAGAAGCGTCAAGCATGTACGAGATCATTGAATCCTAACGGACCAGAATAAAAATGCGCATTCTCTCATATGCTTCATTAAGACATGATGGGAGGATGCTATGAACGGTCAGGAAAAAACAACACTCAAGGATACGCACAGCCTTGCGCTTGCCGATAGGCACGATATGAGCATATCGGGAGTCAAGGAGGTAACGGGCTTTGACGAAACCTATGTGTTATTGCAAACGCTGTGCGGAGAGCTGTGCATCGAGGGAAGCCAGCTTCGCATCGGCGTTTTGGATACCGAGCGAGGGCAGGTAACGCTTACAGGGCAGATCGATGCCATACTGTACCGCTCTGCCGAGGAGGGCAAGCGCGGCTTGTTCGGAAGGCGAAGCCGCTGATGGAAATATCCCCGTTTGGGCTTTTGCTGTTGAACCTGGCGGCACTTCGCGCGGGCTTTTTTCTCGGTGGGCTTTATGACGTGATGTGCTTTTTTCGTATGCTGTTGGGACTGCGCAGGCTTCCCATGCGGAGCGTGCGCCTTCTCGCCCTGCGGGGCGTGAGCGTGCCAGAAAAGGAAAGACCGAGAGCCGATGCCGTGGTTTTGTTTCTCTTTGACGTACTTTGGTTTACGGTGGCGGCGTGCGCTTTGGCTGTTGTGACCTATTCCTATAACAAGGGGATATGGCGGTTTATGACGGTGGCGGCATTGGCGCTTGGCGTTCTGATATACCGCTTGGGGGTGTCCCGATGGCTGCTTCCGCTCTTGGGGCTTTTGTGCGTGCTGGTGCGGCGGCTTTGGCAGTGGGTGTGGCGCATTCTGTCCGCTCCCTTTGCCTTATTGTGGCGGTGTGCAAAAAAACTTGCAAAAAAATGGCACGCCGCTCTTGCCAAACGCCGTGAGATAGGGTATAATAAAAAGGAACAGCAAAGAATGCTTCTCTTGGCACGGCAGGGCTTTGTGACGGAGAAGGCAGACAAGGAAGGGAAGGCGAAGGAACGTGGGCTTTGAAAAATATTTTGTTGGCAAGAAGAGCGTAGCCGTCTCCGTTGTCCGCATCTTTATTGCGTTGCTTTTGGTGTTTTCCCTTGTGTTCTTCCTGTGGAGCTTGATGAAGTATAACAAGATCATGGACGAGAAGAGGGAAAACGAAGCGTATATCCAACAGCTGCAGGACAGCATCGACGAGCTTCAATATCTTGTGGATATGCCGCTTGACGATGCCTATAAGATCCGCATTGCCCGAGAACGGCTTGGCATGTGCTTTCCCGATGAGATCATATATTATACCGATATGGAATAATTTGGTGTAAATAAAGACAGGGGCTGTCGCAAATGAAAACTTGCGACAGCCCCTGCTTGTATGTTGCCATAGATCAGCTGACGATGAACTTTTCAAATTCCGTGTAGTGATCCTCTTCCATAACGATGCGAAGATTGCTCCAATTCAGTTTCTTAGCCAGAAGCACGCCCAGCAGGCTCTTTGCATTGACAGAGAACTTGGAATCGCTTTTCAAGACGATCTTGCCTTTGAGCTTGGTAGCGATAGACACGATCTTTTTTGCGTCATCGATCGTATCGATTTCAATCTTGTATTCGTAATTACCTTCAAAAGCCATAGCTTTGTGTCTCCTTTCTTGAGAGAACGAATACCGTTCCTCTTATATTATGGGTATATTCTACCATATGGTTATGAATAAAGTATGAATATCAATAAAAAATATTGTTAAAAAATAGTCAATCTTCCGGGCTTTGGACAGAAGAGCGTTCGTTGCTTTCCTCGTGCAGGGGGGCATTCTTGGAGGAAAAGCGTTTTTTATATATCAGATAGCCGATGCCGCTGACAACGGCCGTGCCTGCATAAAAGAGAACGGCAAACAAAAATTTGTTCGAGCCGAGGGCGTCACCGCTGATGGTGGACATAACGATAGAGGGGATGCGGGCTACGTTGGAGAGCAAAAGATACAGCGGAATACTCATGTCGGTAATGCCGACCACGTAGGTGATCAGATCCTTGGGCGTGCCCGGGATCAAAAAGAGGATAAAGGTCAAGACGTTTCTCTTTTTCGGTTGATTGAGAATGGGCAGGGAATCGATCTTGTCTCGTGGATAGAAGGCCTCCACCAAGCGACGGCCGAACTTGCGTACAAGGAGAATGACCAACGCACTACCGATGGAGATACCGATCATGCAGTAAATAGCACCCGCAACAGAGCCGAAGGCATAGCCTGCCGCCACCTCGACAAGCTCCCCGGGCACCAAAGCCACCACCACCTGCACAGCACAGATGGCAATGAGGATCAGCACACTCAAAAGGTAGTTTTCCTTTACCAAAAGCTGAAAGGCGTCCGTGTCGCTCATTTCATGCTTGATGAACAAAAACAAAAGCACAGCCAAAACGCAGGAAAGGACGGAAAAGGCAGAGATCACGAGAGACGCTACCTTTTTGGAATAATGCTTTCCGTCGTGTATATCCTTGTCACGAAAGGCTTTTTTCAGTTTTTCCTTTTTGTTTCCCACCGTGCATGCTCCTTTTTTGTTTTTTTGACACTCTTCGTATATTATAACACAAATTGAGAACGGCGTATATGCTTTTTTATAATTTATTGTAAATTTTATTATTTTTTCGCAATTGACAAGCGTCATGCGATATGGTACAATTAAGATATCAACGTATAGGAGGATCGTATGGCAAAAAGCTTGGAGTGGAAGATTGAGAGAGAGGACGGCATGCATACCGTCCAGCTAACGTATTCGTATTTCACGGGTAAAGCGATCGTGACCATCGACGGTAGCCGCTTTGATATCAGCGTGGGAATGGGCAAGCTGCGGGGCACGCAGCAGGCATTCCGCTTGGGTGAGGAGATGGCTGTGCTGGATTTTCCCAAAAAGGGAGAGCCTGACGTGGGGCTTGACGGTGTGGGGCTTCACACGGGACGCCAGATATAAATAGACGAATGATCGAACGGTACTCGGCGTGTTTTTGCGAGAAAACACGCCGAGTGCCTTTTTTCTTACCAAACAAAAATAACAAATCTTAACAAAATGGGATAAGGTTTTTTATTATTTTTGAATATTCTTATTGACAAAAGCAACGAAAAATGGTATACTGTTTTGGCAACATTGTGAATACCCCCAAGGAGGACGCCATGCAAGGACCGATCGACTGTCTTAACGAAGCCATCATCAAGGCTCATCTGGACACACCCGATGCACATCCGCTGTGTTTGCAGTCGGCGGTGGACTCTACCAACGTCTTGATGCGCTCGTATACAGATCGCCCGTCGGGCTTTGTAATCGCCGCCGAGGAACAGAGCGCAGGGATCGGAACAAGGGGGCGTTCTTTTTATTCTCCCGTAGGAACGGGGCTTTACGTCAGCATTCTCTGTAAGCTTTCGCAAGCCGAGCTGCAGGGAAAGCTGCTAACACCGCTTTCGGCAGTGGCCGTATGCCGTGCCATAGAAAAAACGGTCGGCGTTCAGCCCGCCGTCAAATGGGTCAACGATGTGTACGTCGGTGGCAAAAAGGTGTGCGGGATCTTGGCACAGCACGTGTCGAGTGACACGGAGGAGCAGGTCGTGATCCTTGGCATCGGCATCAACGTGTACGAGCCCGAGGGCGGCTTTCCCACCGAGCTTGCCGAAACGGCAGGCGCCCTCGTGTCTGTTTCGCAGTCGGGGCTTCGCTCTCGCCTGCTTGCCGAGCTGATCAATCAATGGGATCGGTGGCTGTCGGCGGACAGCAAAGCGGTGGCGGAGGCATACCGTGCGTACAGCTTTCTTGTGGGACGGCGTGTTCGCTTTGCTATTGAGAGCAGAGACGCTTTGGCAACCGTGACGGGGATCGACGATGCCTGTCGGCTGTTGGTGCGGATGGAGGACGGAACGCAAAGGGTGCTGTGCGCAGGTGACGTCAGCGTCATGCCCTGTGAGAAAGGATGATCATATGCCTCGTTTTTTTATCAGACAGGATCAGATATACGGCAACGGATGGGTGCGTATTCTCGGTGAGGACGCACATCATATTTCACGCTCTCTCCGCATGGCGGCGGGGGAGCATATAACAGTGTGCGACATGCAGGGCTTTTCGTACGATTGCCGTTTGGAGCAGTTTGAGGACGGATGCGTTACGGCACAGATCGTCAACGTTACCAAGGCGGACACGGAGCCTCCCTGTCATATTCACTTGTTTCAAGCCTTGCCCAAGGGGGATAAGCTGGACACCGTGATACAAAAGGCGGTGGAGTGCGGAGCCTCGGAGATCACACCGTTTGAAAGCGAGCGATGTGTGGTGCGAATCCGTGCCGACGGCGAGGAAAAGAAGCAGCAGCGACGGGAGCGCATTGCCGCCGAGGCGGCCAAGCAATGCGGCAGAGCTATTCTTCCCGTTGTTCATCCGTCCATCGTTTTTGGAGAGGTCATAGATGCGTTTGCCGCATTTGATGTGGTCTTGTTCTGCTACGAGGGAGACGGCACAACCCCCCTTGGTCGCGTACTGAGCCGTATAAAAGAGAAATTTGGAAAAGTTGATGCCGTGCGTGTTGCGGTGGTGATCGGCAGTGAAGGCGGTTTTTCCTTGACGGAGGCGGATGCCGCCCGTCGAGCGGGTGCTCACATGGTGGGGCTTGGCAAGCGCATTCTGCGCACCGAGACCGCCTCGGGCTTCGTTTTGGCCTGCCTTGCCTATGAGACGGAATTGAAGGAACCGTCTATGATATGACATATCGGTCAATTACCGCAAGGAAAAAATAAAAATTTTATAAAAAATATTGAAAAACCTATTGAAAAATCACAAAAAATAGTATAAAATACAGTATAGAATGTACAACCGCCAAGATAAGTAAAAAATTGAGAGGTATAAAGTATGTCTAACAGATTGTTTCAGGGCGTTATCTATCAAATGAAGGATGCGTTTGACCGCATTATCGGTGTGATCGACGAAAACGGTGTGGTTATATCCTGCTCCGATCTCGGTAAGATGGGAGATATTCGCCAGGGTGTGAGAGAGGAGCTCTCGTATTCGACCGAGGTCATTGCCGTGGGTGGCTATACCTATCGCTACCTTGGCGCAGGCCAGAAGGGTGAATATATCGCATTCGTTGAGGGCGAGGACAAGATGGCGGAGAAGATGTCAAAGCTTCTGTCGGTCTCTCTTGGCAATATCAAGAGCCTGTACGACGAGAAGTACGACAAGGGCTCGTTTATCAAAAATATCATTCTGGACAACATACTTCCTCCCGATATCTACATAAAATCCAAGGAGCTTCATTTTAACACCGAGGAGCCTCGCATCGTCTTCCTCATCAAGTTCTTCGGCAAGACGGATATGATGCCCTTTGAGATGCTTCAGAACATGTTCCCCGATAAGTCCCGTGACTACGTCATCAGCGTGGGTGAACACGACATCGTTCTTGTTAAGGAGCTGAAGCAGGGAACCGATATGAAGGAGATCGAGCGTATCGCCACCAATATTGCCGATACCCTCTCCACCGAGTTTTATACCAAGGTCTCCATCGGTATTTCTACCGTGGTAGACAATATCAAGGATCTTGCCAAGGCATACCAGGAATCCCAGGTTGCCCTTGAGGTCGGCAAGGTGTTTGAGACCGAAAAGAATATCATCAGCTATGATAATCTCGGCATCGGCCGTTTGATTTATCAGCTGCCCACCACCCTGTGCGAGATGTTCCTCAAGGAGGTCTTCAAGAAGGGCAATCTGGAATCTCTTGACCGTGAGACCCTGATGACCATTCAGTGCTTCTTTGAGAACAACCTCAACGTGTCCGAAACCTCCCGCAAGCTGTTCGTGCACCGCAACACGCTGGTGTACCGCTTGGAGAAGATCCGCAAGCTGACGGGACTGGATCTGCGTGAGTTTGAGCATGCCATCACCTTTAAGGTGGCCTTGATGGTTAAGAAGTATCTGAATTCCAAGCCCGTTAAATTCTGATCTTTTGCCAAGGTGCAGGTCAGTGCAGGTACATAAGAGCTGTGTGAGGGTGCAAGACCTTTCAAGTAGCAGACAGAGTAGGGACTGTATGCGCCCAAGAGAGGGCGCAACAGTCCTATCGCCTTGCATACAGACTTGTCCCAATATAAGGAAAGGATATCTTGGATATGTCAGAAAATCAAAATCAGTTTCCCATAGATGACGAGCGTCCCGTCTCAGAGCAACCGAGTACCAACGAAATCGAGGGTGCCGAGCCCGAAGCTCCGTCCGTGCAGAACGTGTTTTACTGTGGCTCGGAGGTGCAGAGAGATGCCGAGCCGCCGAAGAAGAAACGGATAAGCCTATCCCGCTCGTCCCTGATTCTGTCGGCCGTGGCCTTGGTGCTTGCCGTGGCCATGCTCACCTTTACGCTGACGTCGGCCTTCTACCGTGCAAGGCTGACCGATGACAGACTGCAAAATGCCGTAAACGGCATGGAGGACGGCGGCTCGCCCATTGAGCTGTTTGCCGCCATTCTCGAATATTACGGCTACAGCGACGAATACGACGAGGAAGCCATGATGGATGAGGCACTTCGTGCCTATATCCGAGCCTCGGGCGACCGCTATGCCGAGTATTTCAATGAAGAAGAATATGCTATGCTGCTGGAGCAGAATGCAGGACAGTCACAGGGCATCGGTGTGAACGTCATTCAAACACAGGCCACGTACTACGGGGCTGTGTATGAGGTGATCAAGATCATTGCCGTGACTCCCGACTCCCCCGCTGAAAAGGCAGGCGTGAGGGTGGGTGACCTGATCATGTGGGTCGGCACAGAGGAGACAGAGGAAAACCTTGTCAATACCCTTGGTAACACCATGGCACTGAGCCGCTTGCAGGGCAAGGCAGGCACGTATGCGGAATTTATCGCTCTCCGCCCCAATGGCGATGCGTTTGAGCATAAGAGCTTCCGCATCCTAAGAGAAAAGGTTGAGGCTGTTTCGGTGTATTCCCGCATCAGCACAGACGATCCAGAGGTGGGTATCGTAAAGCTGACGGGCTTTGATGCCAAAACGCCCGTGCAATTCCGCACGGCCATGGATTCTCTGATCAAGGGCGGCTGTAAGTCCTTTGTGTTTGACCTTCGCTACAATCCGGGAGGCAATCTGTATTCCATCATTTCCATTCTGTCGGGCTTCCTCGAGAAGGGAGATCTCATTCTCACCGCCAAGGATAAGCAGGGCAACGTAGAGGAATACAGAGCAGAGCCGATGAGCCTTACGGGCGACTTTGCGGGCTGCAGTGTCAGCACGTCCGATATCGGACGGTATCGGGGCATGAAATATGCCGTGCTGTGCAATGCCGCCACGGCTTCGGCCGCCGAGCTGTTTACCGCTACCTTCCGTGACTATGAGCTGGGTCAGATCATAGGAGAAAAGACCTACGGAAAGGGAAGCATGCAAAGCACCATTCCTTTAGCCGATTTCGGCTACAAGGGCGCCATACACCTGACCGTGAAGATGTATTTTCCGCCGTGCGGCGAGGGCTATGACGGCGAGGGCATCATCCCTCATAAGGAGGTAGCGATGTCCGAGGAAGCCCTCGGGTACAACGTATTTGAGCTTCCCGACAGCATGGATGCTCAGCTACAGGCCGCACTTGACACATTACAATAAGACTATATTACAAATAAGGAGATAACGATCATGTCCAAAGAACAGCTTTATACACCCGAAGGCTTCCAGAAACTGCTGGATGAGCAAAAATATCTGACAACGGTCAGAAGAGAAGAGATCACCAAGGATATTGCCGAGGCAAGATCCTTTGGAGACTTGTCCGAGAACGCCGAGTACGATGCCGCCAGAAACGAGCAGGCTAAGGTCGAGGCAAGAATCAAAGAGCTTGAGGAGCTGATCCGCAACGCCAAGGTGGTGGACGAGGACACGATCGATACCTCTGTCGTCAGCTTGGGCAGTGCGGTGAAGATCCGCATGGAAAGCGGTGAAGAGAGAGAGTACAGCATCGTGGGTTCTAACGAGGTCGATCCCATGGCGTTCCGCATTTCCGACCGCTCGCCCATCGGTAAGGCATTAATCGGGACGCGTGCCGGTGCGGCCATTACTGTGGAGCTTCCGAGCGGAGCAAAAACCGTGATTACGGTACTTTCTGTTGCCAGAAGCAAGGACTGATTTTTTAGGCGGTGATGGCAGATAACGGTCATCACCGCTTTTGGTGTATATAAAGGAGGATGCCGACGTGGGAGAGGAAAAGCTTGAAGGTCGGGAGATACGCTCAGAATCCCGTTTTGCCAAGTGGTTTGATAATTATTGGTATCATTACAAGTGGGTCACCATAGGCGTGCTGTTTTTTGCGATTGTTTTTTTGGTGTGTACCGTGCAGATGTGCGGTAACGAGAATGAGGATATCAACGTGCTGTATACAGGGCCGTATATGATGACGGCCGAGGAGCGGCAGGATTTTGGCAAGGTCATGGCGGCCGTGCTGCCCGAGGATTATAACGGGAACGGTAAGAAGAGCGTTTCCGTGATCGACTACCGCGTGCTGAGTCAAGCGCAGGTGGAGGCCTTTGAGGCTGAAACGGACGAGTCGGGGGCGCACCGTATTGCCGATCGAAACGAAATATCCAACAATCATAAGCTGTATACCAATTACATATTAACGGGAGACGTGGCCATCTGCTTTTTGGATCCCTCTCTCTTTGCATCCTTGAAGGAGACTGACCGCCTTGTGGCGCTCTCTGAGGTGCTGGACTCGCCCAGCGAGGCACAATGCGACGAGTACGGTGTGACACTGGGCAAGACCGAGCTGTATGAGGCCTACGGTGCTGTGCGAGTGCTTCCCGAGGATACGGTCATCTGCTTTTTACGGGCTACCTATCGGGGTAAGATCAGCAAGGAAGCCAATTACAATCACGAAAAAGAGATGTTAAACGCTATTGTAGGTTATCGCTCCGAGGAGGAGTAAGGGGGAAACGACTGTGAAGAAAAAACTGTTATATATCGGTATGATGCTCCTGACCGCCATCATCTGGGGATTTGCTTTTGTGGCACAGGTAGCAGGAGCAGGCAGTGTTCCCACCAATACTTTTAACTTTCTGAGATACGTTTTGGGTGTTATTTCGCTCATTCCCGTTATTTTTGTTTTTGAGCGTAAGGCTCTCAAGCGGGAGCAGTACCGCCACTATGCGGTGGCCTCACTCCTGACAGGCTTCGTGCTGTTTTCTGCCTCTACCTTGCAGCAATACGGCGTGATGCTGACGGGCAGTGCAGGAATTTCGGGCTTTATTACAGGTTTGTATACGGTGCTGATTCCCATTGCCAGTGCCATTTTGTTTCGAGAGAAGACGCGGTGGAACGTGTGGGTGGGCACACTGTGTGCCATCAGCGGTTTGTTTTTGCTGTGTTACCGAGTGGGAGAGGGGTTTCACTTTGGCCTAGGCGAGCTGGTGTTACTGATTGGTGCGCTGTTTTGGACGGCTCACGTTATCATCATCGGGCGCATGGGGCAGAGCCTTCCTTCCATTCATTACGCTATGGGGCAGTTTGTGGTTTGTACGGCTTTATCCTTTATTGCCATGGTACTCTTTGAGGAACCCTCCTTGGTGGGAATTTGGGACGCTAAATGGAATATTGCCTATTGCGGCGTGCTGTCCGTAGGCGTGGCGTATACCTTGCAGGTCGTGGCGCAAAAGCGTATTCCGCCTGCTTTTGCTGCTATCATTCTCTCTACGGAAAGTGTGTTCAGTGCCGTAGGCGGCGCCATCTTCGGCTATGACAGCATCACGTGGCTTGGTTACGTGGGCTGTGCCATCATTTTCTTCGGTATCGTGATTTCGCAGGTCAGCAAGAAAACCAAGACCGAGAACATAGAATCTGCGCAGTAGGCCATACTAACCCTATGGAGGGTTGATATGAAGAAACAAAGAGGAGAATTTGCAGAGGGCTTTGCCGTTGGGCTTTGGATCTGCGGTGTGGCGGCGATCGCCATGCTTGCCATTCTGTTTGTGTGAAAGGATAGAGTATGAGACTGGATAAGCTTCTGAGCATCACGGGAACGGCAACACGGTCGGAGGCCAAGCGTGCCATTCGGCGTGGGGCGGTCCGCATCGGACAAGCCGTGGCCACCCGTGCCGATACGGACGTAGACCCTGAGAGGGATACCGTTCTGTACGAGGGACGTCCCGTGGTGTATCGAAGGTATACCTATATATTGCTCAATAAGCCCGAGGGGGTGGTGAGTGCCACCGATGACCCACGGGAGAGGACGGTTTTGGATCTTCTTCCTGAGGAGCTGCGACGTCTGTCGCTGTTTCCGTGCGGACGGCTGGATAAAAACACGCTGGGGCTTGTGCTGTTGACCGACAACGGGGCGTTGGCGCACAGCCTGCTCTCACCCAAGCACCACGTGAGCAAGGAATACTATTTTCGCTGTCAAGCTCCCATGACGGAGCGTGAAGCGGCGATGTTCCGCCAGGGATTGACTCTTGAGGACGGCTACGTCACCAAGCCTGCCGACATTCGCCTGCTTGGCGACGGTACGGAGGGATATATCACGCTGGTGGAGGGGAAATACCATCAGATCAAGCGCATGCTACAGGCACTTGACAACAAGATCGTGTATCTGGAGCGCATACGCTTTGCCAATCTATCGCTTGGGGAGCATGCGCCAGAGCGGGGAGAATGGCGCTTTTTGACCGAAGAGGAGGTCTCGTCGCTTGAGGCCTTGGCAGATACACAGGATATATAAGGGAAGGGAAAACATATGGATATCATTCAAACGTTGGCAGAGGAATTGCATTTGGGCCGTGAGCAGGTGGAAAAGACCGTGGCGCTCATCGACGAGGGAAACACCATTCCCTTTATCGCCCGATACCGCAAGGAGGTTACGGGTAGTCTTGACGATACCGTTTTGCGTGAGCTTGACGACCGCCTGACCTATCTGCGTAACATTCAAAAGAAAAAAGAAGACGTTAAGGCCTTGATCGAGGCACAGGGCAAGCTGACCGACGAGCTGGCGGCGGCCATCGATAACGCCAAGACCATCACTGAGGTGGATGACCTGTACCGTCCCTACCGTCCTCACCGCAAGACCAGAGCGTCTGTGGCAAAGGAAAAGGGACTGGAGCCGTTGGCAGAGCTGATTTTGCAGCAGCTTCCTGTCTACGAGCCGAGCCTTGAAGAGGCGGCTCAAGCTTACGTGGACGAGGAAAAGGGCGTGGCCAGTGCCGAGGAGGCACTCTCGGGTGCGTGCGATATCATCGCCGAGGGTGTTTCGGATAACGCCGATTACCGAAAGACGGTACGCCGTGTTACCTTTGAGCAGGGTGTTTTGAACGTGAAGAAGGCCAAGGATGAGGACTCCGTGTATGCGCAGTATTACGAGTATGCCGAGAATATCAAGCGCATTCCGCATCACCGTATCCTGGCGGTCAACAGAGGAGAGGCCGAGGAGTTTCTTAAGGTCAGCGTCACCGTAGAGAAGGATATGATCCTCAATTATCTGCTCTCCGAGATGATCACCAACCTGCAAAGCCCTTCGTACCGTTACATCAGCGCCGCTGTGCTTGACAGCTATGACAGACTGATCGCCCCCTCCATCGAGCGAGAGATCCGCAACGATCTGACCGATGCCGCAGGCGAGGGCGCTATCAAGCTGTTTGCCGATAATTTGCGCCACCTGCTGATGCAAGCACCCCTCAAGGGCAAAACGGTGCTTGGCTTTGATCCCGGCTACGTCAACGGCTGTAAGACGGCTGTGGTCGATAAAACGGGCAAGGTGCTGGATACGGCCGTGGTGTATCCCACCACGCATTCGCAGTATCGAACGGCAGAGGCTAAGCGCATCATCAGCGAGCATATCCGCAAGTATCACGTGGACGTGGTTGCCATCGGAAACGGCACGGCCTCCAAGGAGAGCGAGCTGTTTATTGCCGAGGTGATCCGTGAGATGAGATCGGATTGTAAATATATCGTGATCAACGAGGCAGGTGCCTCTGTGTATTCCGCCTCCAAGCTGGCGGCTGAGGAATTCCCCGATTTCGACGTGATGCAGAGAAGTGCCGTATCCATCGCCAGACGTCTGCAGGATCCTTTGGCGGAGCTTGTGAAGATCGAACCTAAGGCGATCGGCGTTGGGCAGTATCAGCACGATATGAAGCAGGCTCGCCTTGACGAGGCTCTGGGCGGTGTGGTAGAGGACTGCGTGAATGCCGTGGGCGTGGATATCAATACGGCGTCCTATTCGCTCCTTTCCTACATTGCGGGCATCAATGCCGCAAGCGCTAAGAATATTGTGAAATATAGGGAAGAGAACGGTGAGTTTACCTCTCGCCGTCAGATCCTCAAGGTGCCCCGTGTGGGGGCAAAGGCCTATGAGCAGTGTGCAGGCTTTTTGCGTGTGCCTCATGCCAAGGAGATCTTGGATAATACGGGCGTTCATCCTGAGTCCTACGAGGCGGCACGGGCGCTTTTGCACCTCTTTGGCTACACCGAGGAGGACGTTGCCAAGAGTGCCTTGACCGACCTTGACAAGAGGGTGACGGCCGAGGGCTATGCGGCTGTGTCCCGGAAGCTCGGCGTCGGTGAGCCGACGCTGCGTGATATCGTCAAGGAGCTGATGAAGCCCGGGCGTGACGTGCGTGACAGCTTTGAAGCACCCTTGTTGCGTGACGACGTGATGAGCATGGAGGATCTTAAGCCCGATATGGTGCTGACGGGAACGGTGCGCAACGTGATCGACTTCGGTGCGTTTGTGGATATCGGCGTACACCAGGACGGCCTTGTTCACATCTCCGAGCTGTCGGATCGTTACGTCAAGCACCCCTCCGAGGTGGTGCGCCTTGGCGACGTCGTAAAGGTCAAGATCCTTTCCGTAGACCTCAAGAAAAAGAGGATCTCGCTATCCATGAAAGGTTTGTCAAAATAACGCCGAAAACCGTTAAAAACAGCAAAAATCACAGAATCAACATGATAATTGTGTATAATGCACAAATGATAATATGAAATTTTGGGGATTTAACATCTTCCATTTTCAAGAGAAATTTGGTACAATAGTATAGTACAAAAAGTATGTCAATAAATTCCCATACAATACATAGGAGGATTGTTTTAGCATGGCAAGCATTTCACTTAGACATATCTATAAGAAATATCCCGGTGGCGTTACCGCCGTTTCGGATTTTAACCTTGAGGTCAAGGACAAGGAATTTCTCGTTCTCGTAGGCCCCTCCGGTTGTGGTAAGACCACCACACTGCGTATGATCGCAGGACTTGAGGAGATCAGCGAGGGTGAGCTGTTCATCGGCGACCAGCTCGTAAACGACGTTGCTCCTAAGGACAGAAAGATCGCAATGGTGTTCCAGAACTATGCTCTGTATCCTCATATGTCCGTTTTTGAGAATATGGCATTCGGCCTGAAGCTGAACAAGACACCCAAGGAAGAGATCAAGCGCCGTGTAGAAGAGGCTGCCAGAATTCTCGGCATCACTCACCTGCTTGACAGAAAGCCTAAGGCTCTGTCCGGCGGTCAGAAGCAGCGTGTTGCGCTCGGTCGTGCTATCGTGCGTAATCCTAAGGTCTTCCTTTTGGACGAGCCGCTTTCCAACCTCGATGCTAAGCTTCGTGCATCCATGAGAACCGAGCTTACCAAGCTTCATAACCGTGTGGGAACCACGTTTGTATACGTTACGCACGACCAGGTAGAGGCTATGACCATGGCAACCAGAATCGTCGTTATGAAGGACGGTCTGATCCAGCAGGTTGATACTCCTCAGAACCTGTATGACAATCCTTGCAACATCTTCGTTGCAGGCTTTATCGGAACGCCTCAGATGAACTTCATGAACGGTACGCTCGTGAAGAAGGGTGACGCCGTTTACTTCGAGTTTGAGAACGTATCTCTCCGTCTGCCCGCTGAGAAGGCCAATGCTCCCGAGCTTGCCGAGTACATCGGCCAGGAAGTGGTTGTTGGCTTGCGTCCTGAGTGCATCAGCGACGATGCTAAGGTTGTTGAAGCTAACGCTGAATCCTCCTTCGACGTTTCCGTTGAGGTTACCGAGCTTATGGGTGCTGAGATCTATCTGTATCTCTCCGTTGGCGAGACCAACCTCATCGCAAGAGTATCCTCTCGCTCCACTACCAGAGCAGGCGACCAGATCAAGGTTAGCTTTGATATGTCTCGCTTCCACATCTTCGATAAGGATACCGAGCGTTGCATTCTCCACTAATGACAATCAAAAGCCGTTCTTCTTCGGAAGAACGGCTTTTCTTTTTTTGCGAGATATCCAATCAAGTTAAAAATTGTCTGTGTAACGTCAGGCAAACTGTGACATAGTAAGAACGGATTCCAAACGGAGTCCGAAGGAGATGGGCGCATGAAAAAAACGGCTGTGCTTGTCATGGTGTTGCTCACCGTGCTGTACGGTGCGATTTCGGTGCGTGCGGAGGAAGGGCAGACGAAAAGCTGGTATTGTGTGCGAAACAAAGAACACAAGCAGCCCATAGCGGATGCCGATATGCGATTTGTGGAGCAGTATGACGGCATATATGTGGATCACACACATGGTGATGATAGCGATGATAAGGTGATATACCTGACCTTTGACGTCGGCTATGAAAACGGCAATGTGGAACGCATACTGGATATACTTCGCGAAAAGGACGTTAAGGCAACCTTTTTTATCCTCAGCAACGTGATCGAAAGCAATCCCGATCTGATATGCCGCATGACGGATGATGGGCATGATGTGGGAAACCACACCTGCACGCATAAGGATCTGACACGGGTGTCCGATGAGGAGCTTCATAGGCAGATCACGGCATTGGAGGCACAATATGCCTCTCTGACGGGAAAACCGATGGCAAAGCTATTTCGACCTCCCGAGGGGAAATTTAACGAGCATGTGATGAGGCAGGTGCAGGGCTTAGGCTACCGAACCGTATTTTGGAGCTTTGCATATGCCGATTGGGACAATGCCCGTCAGCCGTCGGCGACACAGGCGAAGGAAAAGATTTTGGAAAACCTTCACAACGGAGCCATTCTTTTGCTTCATCCCACGTCCGCAACCAATGCACAGATCCTTGGTGACGTGATCAATCAGATAACGGCCATGGGGTATCGCTTTGGTAGGATAGGGGATATCCCTGCGTCATGACGGCGCCAAAGCGTGCGCTGTGCCTGCTTTTGACAGTGAGTCTATTGCTTTCGCTCTCGGCTACGGGGGCGGCGGCAAAGGATGATCGGCTGTTCTTCTGTGGGGACACCGCAGCTAAAAAAATTGCCTTGACCTTTGATGACGGACCGCACCCCCATCAAACCGACGAGATTCTTTCCATTCTCTCCGAATACGGCATACGGGCAACCTTTTTCGTGATCGGCGTGAATGTAGAACGGTATCCCGAGCAGATCGGGAGCATTCTCAAGGCAGGGTGTGAGATCGGAAGCCACACGTATTGGCACAAGCGGCTTGACAATATGTCAAGAGAAGAGGTCCTCTCGGAGCTGATACGAACGGAGCAAGCGATCTGTGAGCAGTATGATTATCGCATACGGCTCTTTCGTCCGCCTGAGGGTATGTGCTCAGAGGACATGATGTGGTGCGCCGAGCAAATGTCATACAGGGTGGTGCTGTGGAGCTTGGATACCAAGGATTGGGCGCACACGCCGAGTGACAGCATTGCAAGGAGTGTGCTGAACAACGTCAAGGGCGGTGACGTGATCCTGATGCATGACTATATCGGGAGACGCAGTCCTACCGCCGCAGCCCTTCGGACCTTGATCCCGCAGTTGCTGGCGCAGGGGTATGAATTCGTAACCGTCAGCGAATTAATAGGGGCTGATTCGCTCAGCATAAAAAGCACCAATCAGTTCTAAAAGAAAGGGGCTGTCATATTTGGCAAGACCGAAAAAGTCCGTAAAAACAACAAAAAAACATCTCAAATACGCCTAAAGCGTGAATGAGACAGCTCTAAGGTAGAAATCCTTACGGATTTCAAAATCTATCGGACTTTTTCTACCGCCGTTTCGGCGGCTCGATGTACCTTTGTACATCTGTCGCCGCCGAGAACGACGCTTCTTGCTCAAATCTGCCTATCCCCTAAACGGGGCTGTCTCAAATGTGCATTTGAGACAGCCCCGTTCATCTTACGCTTCCGGATTGAATATATTGATCTGCTCGGCGGGGCGCAGGGCAGGAGCGGAATAGGGAATACCCAAATGCTCGTAGGCCAAGCGTGTGACACATCGCCCTCTCGGGGTGCGGCTTAAGTAACCGATCTGCATGAGATACGGCTCGTACACGTCCTCAAGAGTGATGGCCTCCTCGCCAAGGGTGGCGGCTAAGGTCTCAAGGCCGACGGGGCCGCCGTCGTAAAACTTGATGATGGTCTCTAGCATACGTCGGTCGGTGTTGTCAAGTCCAAGCCCATCGATCTCCAGACGT
>SVTU01000155.1 GCA_015063655.1 Oscillospiraceae bacterium | reverse complement strand
GAATTTTGTTGTGCATTATTTACAAATAAAAGGAACAAATTCGCCGTTTTTCATCACCCAAAGCGTATCAAAACCACAAGAAACCGCATAAGCCGTTGCCTCCTCGTAGGCATACATGGACCGTTGCGCGGTGTGGCTATCGGCGGTAATCATCACCCGTCCGCCCTTTTCCCGAATGCGGGAGAGCAAAAAACGGTCGGGATACGGACTGCCTCTGTGCCCACGGGCCATGACCCCCGTATTGATCTCAAAAATGCGGTCGTTTGTCAGCACGTGATCTAACGCCGCTACGGCAATCTCCCGATAGCGTGCGCTCTCGGTGTCAAGAAACGGGTGCTTCTCATTAAACTTGGTGATCAGATCAAAGTGCGCTACGATATCGCAATCCGTCTTTTCCACAAGCGTGTACATATTGCGGTAGTAGTCCTCTGCCAAAGCCAAAAAATCACCGTTGTAATGCTCTCTTACGGCCTCGCTGAGCTGATCAAAGGTAAGGTCCACGGGAATATGCACACCGTTCCGATACACGTGATGCACCGAGCCGATCACGTAATCATAGGGCTTGCGTGACAGGCTTGAATAGCTGTCATATTCAATGCCAAGGGCGATCTCGATGCGGTCGGCATACCGCTCTCTGAGGGCAAGCACGTCGGCAATATACTGCTCGGTCTGAGCCTCCGACATGGCCCAATCGTCATCGGGAACAAAGGAAAGATGCGAATGCCCCGAAAAGCCAAGCACCTCACAGCCCGAGGCGATTGCCCCCTGCACGACCTCCTCGGGGGTGTTCGCCCCATCGTCATAGCAGGTATGGTTGTGCAGGCTACAGCGCGGTATTCTCATTTGGTCATCTTCTCCTGCTTGACCTTATGGTCAATGACGTGACGGGAGGCCAGCTCACGGTGAATATCCTCCAGAGAAATACCCATCTCAATCATCATCACCATCACGTGATATACAAGGTCGGATATCTCATAAATGGTCTCAGGCTTGTCGTCTGCCTTGCCCGCAATGATGACCTCAGTGCATTCCTCGCCCACCTTCTTAAGAATCTTATCAATGCCCTTATCAAACAGATAGGTGGTATACGAGCCCTCCTTGCGGTCGATCTTGCGCCCCCGAATGACCTCCATCAGGCTTTCCAGGGAAAAGGCGGACAGCTCCTCGCTCTGATAGACGTAATCGTTAAAGCAGGAGTCTGTTCCCATATGGCAGGCAGGGCCGTCCTTCTTGACAAGAACCGTCAAGGCATCGCGGTCGCAATCGGTCATAATATTCACAATATGCTGACGATTGCCCGAGGTCTCCCCCTTGCGCCACAGCTCCCCTCTGGAGCGAGACCAGAAGCACGTCGTGCCCTCACGCATGCTGATCTCCAAGCTTTCACGGTTCATATAAGCAACCGTCAATACCTTTTTCGTTACGTCGTCTACCACCACGCAGGGGATCAGACCGTCCTTACCAAATTTCAGTTCATCAATGTTGATCATGGTTATCATCCTTTCTTACCGTCTTACCGAAATACCGTTTTGATGTAGCGTGCTCTTGAGGTCACGAATATCCACCTCGCCAAAGTGGAAGATGGAGGCGGCAAGCCCCGCATCGACTTTGGGAAGCGTATTGAACAGTGTAACAAAATCCTCTTGACAGCCCGCACCGCCCGAGGCGATCACAGGTACGTCCACCACACGGCACACCGCATCCAGCATCTCTAAATCAAAGCCCTTCTTCACGCCGTCCGTATCGATGCTGTTGAGCACGATCTCGCCCGCACCCATGCCGACACCGCGGCGTATCCACTCGATGGCATCCATGCCCGTGTCCTCACGTCCGCCCTTGGCAAACACGTGATACTGACCGTCCACACGCTTGGCATCCACCGACAGCACCACGCACTGGTCCCCGTATCGCTTGGCCGCCTCCCCGATGAGAGAGGGGTTGCGAATGGCACCCGAATTGACGCTGACCTTGTCCGCTCCGCATTTGAGCACTCGGTCAAAGTCCTCTACGGTGTTGATGCCGCCCCCCACCGTGAGGGGAATAAAAATGGTTGCCGCTACCTCGCAGAGAATGTCCGTAAACAATGCTCTTCCCTCGGCAGAGGCGGTGATATCATAAAACACAAGCTCATCCGCCCCGCTCTCGCTGTAAAAGCGAGCCAGCTTGACGGGCGAGGACACGTCGGCAAGGCCGAGAAAATTCACACCCTTTACAACCCTGCCGTCCTTGACGTCAAGGCAAGGAATGATACGCTTGGTGATCATACCTTCTCCTCCCTCCGTGCCACACGTAATGCCTCTTTCAGATCGATATGCCCCGTATACAGAGCCTTACCCAGGATCGCTCCGTACAGCCCCATATCCGTCAGCCTCTCCACGTCTGAAAGGCTGCTCACACCACCCGAGGCCACAAGCTGCATGGAAAAACGGCGTGACATATCGGCATACAGCTCGGTATTCGTGCCGCCGAGCAAGCCGTCCTTGGAAATATCCGTACAGATCACCGTGCGAACGCCTCGTCGCTCTAAGTCAGCGCAAAAATCAAAGCAGGTCATCTC
>SVTU01000012.1 GCA_015063655.1 Oscillospiraceae bacterium | reverse complement strand
ATCATGGTGTAAAGAGCGATATACGTGCCCTGGCCCTGATACGGACCGTACACGGTGATCATGGTATCGTAGTAATAGAAGTCTCTCAGTTTCTCGTTGTCGGGACGGTAGGTGGTAATCTCCTTTGTCTCCTCGTTGATCAAGAAGATGCACTCTGCGCCCTCCTGGCTAACGAACAGCAGGCCCTGCCCGTTATCCAGCACGTTAACGTAATAGGTTCCGTACGCCTGTGCCTCGCCGTCGATCTTCATTTCGATCATCATGTTATCGTACAGCACAACAGACCAAACGGTATGCTCACCCGTCAGAGCGGCATCCACAGTGTATTCACCCACCACGGAAGCATTGCTCATGTCAGGCGTAACGGTAACGCCCAAACGGTAGTCAATCGCCATGCCGTTGAAGCTGCAACGGAGATACACGCTTGCCTCTCCCGGCTCGGTAAAGAACGGCTCATCGGTATCCAGGCTCAGCATGTCTCTTGTGATGGTCATGCTTTGAATCGTGCCGTCCGCCATGTAGAAGAATACGCTGTTGCCAATCAGGTTCTTGGCCAGGAACTCTTCCACGCTGTCGCCGACAGTCGCCGTGCTGGCGCCTACCTGCACGTCAATTCGAATAGGGGCATCGGGGAAGTCAGGCTCTTCGGGCTTGCTGCTTTGGCGGATCTCCTCGACCAGCAGGCAGAAATCGTTCTTATACAGATCAATAATGGCATCACTGCTCGTGCGCACGTACGCCATATCGCACAGCTCATGGTAGGCATGGCGGTACTCTCTCACCACGTCGTAGCCTACCTCATGGGTGAGGTTTTCCCATTCGACCCACATCTCATCAAGGATCTCGCGGCGAGTCTGCTCTGTTTCGTCACTGCCCACCGTGCGGTGGATCTGCAGGAGCCATCCACGGTATTCGTTCATCAGATCATCGGCCTCGGCCTCGGAGCTTGCGTCCAGCATGCCAATGTGATACTCCGAGAAGCGCTCGATCTCTACGCCATGCTCGATCAGCCAAGCCTCACCGTACTGGCAGCAGAGCTCATTCCACATGTTCTCCATGCGCTCACGGTAATAGAATACGTCAACGCTTTCCTCGGGCTTCTGCTCTCCCACGGTCATGCCGCAGTTGACGCAAACGCCATCCATGTCAGCTTCATGAGGAAGCTTCGGCAAAGAGGTCTCATACAGCGTCACGCCGCAGTTGGCGCAATACTCTCTTCTGTATCCCTCCTCAATGCAGGTTGCGTACTTCTCCTCAACAACGGGAACGTGCGCACAACCCGTCTCGCCCGATTCCAGCATCTTCATCCAGCGATAGAACGCCTGCTTCACACCATCAAGCTCCTCGATGGTCGTACAGGTCTTGACCTGCGTGCGGAAGTCATCGTACGTCATTTGCAGCTCGTCACCGACTGCAAAGCTCAACCGATACGCATCCCAACGCTCTCTCATTTCATCCAAGAAGCGTCCTCTCTCGTCCTCGATCGAATTAAACAGATTGTCAAGCTCGTTCATCCAGGCCGTAAAGCCATCGTAATGGATTTGGATCTCCTCGTTGGACTTGGCGTTCTGAACACCCGTCAGATACTCATAGAAGGTAGCCTGGCGGCCGTCGTCATAGCCGAAGCGAGACTCAAAGTCACGGTAGCGGTTCCAGATCTCGTCCTGGATCTGCTGCTGCCATTCCTCGTCAACAGCGGTGTCCTCCTCCTTGAGCCTGCGCTCCAGCTCATCCAGCCATGTCATGCACTGAGCATAGTGCATGTTGATCTCGTCGTTGGTAACGGCATTCGTCACGGCTTGGCAATAGAACTCATACTGTGCCGTCTCCGTATAGTCAACGACATACTGCTTGATCAGACGGGTCCAGCGGCTTCTGATATTCTTAAGCGAATCCGCACGCAAGATCTCGTCAACCGCACCGTTGCGCTGCTCGATCTCACGGATCAAGGCACCAAACAGACGGTCTGCCTCATAGATCTGGTCGTTGGAGGTTGCCTTCTGAACGGCATTCATCAGCTCCTCGGCACGCATAGCGTCCTCGTCGGTCAACGCATAGCGGCCTGCAAGCTCCGTCCAACGCTCCTGCATGCTCTGCCAGGTATCCTTGCGAAGCGTCTCGTCAATCAGAGCGCCGCCCGTCAGCCCCTGAATGTAGGAATCAAACTGAGTGCGGATCTCCTCCAGCTCCTCATAGGTCATGCTGTTTCTGACCATGGTGCTGTACTCATTTACCTCAGGAACGGCAAAGCCCAACGCCTCTGCCTGTGCGGCAAGATCAAGGATATACAGCGAAGCCTCGAAGCGTGCCGGCGCAAAGGCATCGGACTGCGTAGAAAGCACCTCTTCGATCAGGTTATCAAAGGCCTCTGCCGTTGCGGCCAGCTCCTCATAAGAGGCGGCTGTCTGCAGCTCCTTGCGCAGCATCGCCAAGGAATTCTGCTGCTGGGCGGTGCGTGTCAGCGCATTCACGGCGGCACGGTAGATGCGGTTCTTCTCTTCGTAGAGCGTCTTGCGGTACGCCTCAAACTCGGGGTCAGTCTGCGTGCCGTTTTCCAGCGCCGTCATCTTTCTGTCAAACTTTTCTACAAGGGAATTCAGCTCTTCCTGCGTCTGGGCCTTCTGCACCATTTGCATATAGGACTTGAGCAGGCTGCTGTCCTCGGCGGAGATGGCCATGCCCGAATTGATCAGATTGCTGTAGCGCTCGTTCATCTCGCGGAAGATCTCTTGGCGCAGCGCATCGGAGATGCCGCTTTGCGCCTGCTTTTCGATCTCAGCCATCCAGCTGTTAAAGGTGCTGAAGGCGCTATCAAGCTCTTTCGCATCGGAGGCAAGCGATACGACGTTGCGGTGCTGATTGTACATCGTAACGTAGCTTCCGCCGCCGTACTGCTCTACGAAAGCATTCCAACGCTTATCCATTGCCTCCAGAAGCGTGCTTCTGTATGCCTCGTCAACGGGAACACGGTTGCTCTCCTCTATGGCCTTCATCATGTCGGTAAATTCGGAGAAGCATGCGTCAAGCTCATCGGGAGTGGTAGCATTCTTGGCTGTTGCTCTGAGGTAGTCAAGACGGGCGATCTGGTCATCCGTCATCGTCCAGCCCTCACGGGTTGCCTCGGCATAGCGGTTTTCCATCTGTCCGACAAGGCTCTCTTGGTACTTGTCAAAGTGCTCCTCGTGAGCCGTCTTTTCAAGATTGGTCATCCACTCGTCGAAGCGGACAAACATCTTATTCACGGCAACAGACGTCTTGGCATCGTTCACCTGCTGATAGTACGTCATGTACTCGGCCTGCGTCTCCCAGCCAAACATGTTGGCAAAGTCCGTCCAGCGGGTCTCCATGATCTGCAACAGCTCCTGACGGTATGCCTCGTCAACCACACTCTGTCCGCTTTCTACCACGGCAATCAATTCTTGGAATTGTGCCCGTGCCTCGTCAACCTCACATTCGGTACTCATATTGTTAATGAGATTTCGAATTTCGTTATACTGCATCTGCTGCTCGGAGTCTACGGTGTATTTCTCGCGCAGGCTCTGCCATGTGTCGTACATGTAGAGCAGCGTGTCAAAGCGGTAATGGGCAGTCTCGTCGCCCTGCTCCAGTGCCTTTGCCTCCAGCTCGTAATAGGTGTTAAGTGCCTCACGAAGTACCTGCATGGTCTTCGCTTGATTGATCATGTTTCTTGCATCCTGAAGAGCCACAATGAGCTCTTCCGACACCTCGACGCTCTTTCTGAGCACGCTATAGCGATTGGTGATCTTCGTCCGCACTTCCTTCAAGTAGGCTTCATCGACCGTTTCGCCCTCTGCGTTGCTGCGGATCTCCATGATCAAGCTGTCAAACGCTGTGCGAATCTCGTATATGCCTTGGCTGTCCTGTGCCTGAATCAGGTCCACCAAAAGCTCGTTATAGCGTACGCTCTGCTCGGCGGTCACGCCAAAGGACTGCACGGCCTTCCACTCGGCCTTCATATACGATGACGTTTCCTCTCGCAAGGCCTCAATGTCATTCTCACCCATGCCGCCGTTCTCTTCACGAAGTCTTGCAACGATGGCGTCAAACTGGTTTTTAAGAGAAGCAATGGTATCGGCATTGGTGGCTTCCTTCACACCCATATGAATCGACTGCAAAGCGCTCCAATCCTCGTCGGATACCTTCCAGCCCATGCTCTGCATCTGCTCCATCTTGGCGTCCATATGGTCAAGGACCTCCTTGCGGTAGTCCTCGTCAACGGCGCCGCTCTGTGCGATCTCCTCAAGAAGTGCCTCGAACTGCGAAAGTGCCTCGTCCACTGCCTTTTCGTCTGAAGCGCTTGTAATGCTTCTTTCAATCTTCAAGTATCTTGTGCGATACTCGTTTGCATTCTCGTTGACAGCAACCAAAGCCTGCCATCTCTCATCCATCGACGTCACCGCCTCAAAGCGGTAGCGTACCGTCTCATCCAGCTCGTCAAGAAGGATTGCCTCCGCCTCTTCATAGGCATTCAAGGCATCCTGCAGGTCAATGAGCCACACGGCTTGGTTGACCATGTCCATGGGTGCTTGAAGCATCATTCTCTGATCTTCCGTCAGATCGGCCACACGCTTCATGCGGCTAAAGCGGCTTTGGATCTCTGCCTGCAGAGAGCTTAACAGCTCCTGATCGGGGAACTGCGAGGTCGCCAAGCTGCGAATCTCCATGACCAAATGATCCATATCTCTGTCAAGGCTTTCAAGAGTCTGTCTGTCCGTTGCAAAAAGGGCAGCATTCAAAATGTCCTCGTAGATTGCTCTCTGCTCCTCGGTTACGCCAAGGATGCGAACGCCTCTCCAACTGTTGGAAATGTATGCCAATACATCGGCGCGCAAGGCCTCAAGCGCCTCGTTGTCAAGCTCGGCGTTGGCCTGTCTGAGCTCCTCAACAAGCGTATCAAACGCCTTCTTGGCCGCATAGATGCTGTCATCGTCGGTTGCGTTCTCCACGGTATCATACAGCTTTTCAAGCGTCTTCATATCCTTTTCGGATACCTGCCAGCCGATCTGCTCGATATCGGAGAGCGTCTTCTTCATGTCGGAGAGCGTTTGCTTGCGCAGACCCTCATCCAGGGTAGGCTCTGCCTTGCCACAGACCGTACAAGCGCCGTTCTCATAGCTGTGGCCCTTGGGGGTGAGCACGTACGTTGCGCCATATCCGCAGTAACGACACATTTCGGTATACGAGCCTGCCGTTGTACAGGTTGCGGGCGTGCGAGACGTTTCAATATACTGGTGGAAGCGGTTCTGCATCAGGTCGCACACGTAGCGAGTGAGCGAGCCGTCCTTCAAGATCTCATAGCATGCCTCAAACGCATCATAGGTATGCGCCTCATTGCCAAAGGAGAACAAGCAGTTGTCCTCTTTTACCCAATAGTAGGTATAGCGCTCGGCAGGTGTCGTTTCGCCCTGCTCTCGATAAATGAACAGCTGCAGCGTGCCGTCCTCCAGGTAGAAGCGCTCCTGATAGCCTCCGCCCATTTCGCCACCGCGTCTGCCATAGAAATAATACTGTACGCTTTCGTCAAGCTCGCCGCATCTCACACACTTATAGTTGTTCATCATGTGACCGAGGGCGGGAATGAAGTCTGTTTCGAAGTGATTGTCACACACAGAGCAGGAATAAAGCGTGTAGCCTTCCTCGGTGCAGGTGGGTGCAACCGTCGTGCTGTCAAAGGCACAATCCTCATACTGCTTGTGCGTTTCATCGTAGCTACACACCTTGACGTGCTGATTCACGTCACCGCCAACGTGTGTCCATTTGCCGTAGCGGTGTCCGTGCGCGGGCACGTACTGATCCACAACGGTTCTCCCGCAGGTCGGGCAGGTAAACGTGGTGTAGCCCATCTCCTCGCAGGTAGGCGGGGTCACAACAGCCTGCATGATGCAGACCTCACGCTCCACGTGCGAGCCATCGTTAGCGCACACACGAACGTGGGCGTTTTTGCCGTCAAAGCTCCAATCGCCGTATGCGTGACCCAAGGGAGCAGTCACGTCGCCCGTATAGGTATATCCGCAATCGCAGGTGTAAACGGTAAAGCCACCCTTCTCGCAGGTGGGTACCGTTACGTCAGCACGGCAAGCATGCTCGCCCTGGCTCAGCGTCTTTCCGCAGGTAAAGCAAGCCACCCAGTGCATGCTGTCGTTATAGCCGGGAACCTCAACGTGTCCCTTGGGCGCAAGCTCCTCGTGACCCGACAGCCATTCGCCGCAGGTGTTACAGAACACGCCTGCCGTGAAGCCAATGTCCTCACAGGTGGGCTGCTGTGCGGCAAGGTAAGCGGGGGCATGGCCCGTAGCCGAGAGGATCACGCTTCCGCGGTTGTAGATCACCACGGTGCATGCTCTGTCGGCAAACCACTCACCGCAGGAGCAAACGTAGTACGCAATGCGTCCCTGCTGTGTGCAGGTGGGCGTAATAGCGGCAAATTTCTCCACGGCGGCATGGGTATGAGCAATCGCCTCGGCGATCACGTAGTTACACTTGGCGCACTTCACGCCGTGCTCCGTCGTTGCCTCGGGATAGTCGGGAATGTGCGCTTCCACGGCGGTCGTCTCGTCACAGCGCACGCATGCATGGAAGTGGCCTTCCTCGGTTGCCGTGAGGACAGACACAAAGCGATGTCCGAGCGGTGCGGTCTCGTTGCCCGTCGTTGTATGATCGCAACGGGTGCAAACGTAGGACGTATAGCCACCCTCCTCGCAGGTAGGAGCGGTCACAAAGGCACGGTACTCGTGGCCGAGAGCGGCAATGGGCTCGGCCTGCATGCCCTCGGTATCGCCGCAGTGAGCGCAACGGTAGGTGATGCTTCCCGCCTGCTCGCAGGTGGGAGCGGTCACAATCTGAAGGTAATCATGCTCGTATTTGGCGATGGTGATATGTCCGCGCAGGTAGACCTCACAGTCATCGCACCACACACCTGCCGTATAGCCCTCGCTTGTGCAGGTCGGCTCTACGTAGGGCGTGGGACGGGCGCTGTGGCCCGTGGCATCGGCGATCACGGAGGCGTGGTCCACGATCTTCTGCTGTGCTGCCTCGTCGGCAAACCACTCGCCGCAGGCGCAAACGTAGTAAAGAATGTTACCGCTCTCGGTGCAGGTAGGTGCGATCGCCTCTACCTTGGTCAGCACGTGAACGTGCTGAACAGGAGGCGCGATGGTATAGCCGCAAACGGTACAAAGCTGTGCCGTCTGCTCGGTAGCGGCAGGACCGGGCACGTGTGCCGATTCGTCCATTCTCTCGCCGCAGGACGTACAAATATGGTAGTGGCTGTCCTTGTCGGTGTACCACACCGTGCTTGCCGTGTGGGCAACAGCAGGCATAACGCCCGTTCTCACCACGTCACCGCAGGCCATACAGGTCTTTTCGGTGTAGCCGTTCATCTGGCAGGTGGGTGCCACCAGATGCGTATGATAGGTATGCGCCAGCATGGGCGTGGTCACTCTGTAGGTATCGCCGCAATGCACACAGCGGTAGGTGACCTTCCCCGCCGTCTTACAGGTAGCGGTGATCTGCTCTGCCGCCACATGGTAGTGACCCGTAGCGGGAATAACGACCTCGTAGGAGAGTCCGCAATCCGAGCAGGTGTAGCGAACCGCACCGTTCTGCGAGCAGGAGGCGGGGCGCACAAGCTCGGCGTTGAGCGTGTGTCCGAGAGCGGGCACAGCACTGCCCTCGATCTGCTGTCCGCAGCGCAGACACACGGTATAGCCGCCCGTGGTACAGGTGGGTGCCACCACGTGAACGTGCTCCTCGTCGTGCTTCTCCAGCTTCTCGCAGATCTCGGCGGGATCGATGGAGTCAACCGTGTAGTATGAGAAGTGCGTGGTGGTAAAGGTTACGTAGCCCTTGCCGTCAGCACCAACGGAATAGACCGCCTCAACGGGCGTGAGCGTTCCGTCGCTGATATACCACACGATAATGCTGTCGGGATTATCCCCGCTTTGCAGGGTATAGGGAATGCGAATGGTTGCCACACCCTCAAGCTGGCTGACGTTGTTTCCGCCCGCCGTGAAGGTAAACTCAAAGATGTCACAGCCTGCAAGCTTTTGCTTATCCTCGGGGGAAAGCTGGGTGCGATCCATCGCCGCCTGCTTTTCGCCGTCGGTCAGCGTGCCTGCGGAAATGCTGACGTCCTGGCCGCCAAACGTATCCTTGATGCCGTTGCCAAGGCCGATCACGATGCTGCCATCGGTCGAGCCGTTGGGATTGGCGATCTCAACCTCACTGGTCTGCCCCAAATCGCTTCCCGAAATGTTGGCAGAGCCGCCGTGAGACTGCGTCTTAGTGGCGTTGCAGAAGAGGCAATTATATACGGTCTTGGTCTCATCCGAGCGACCGGGGTCCTCGGTCCACACGTGCGCCTCGGCATCCTCGTACGCATAGGTATCCAAGGGCGTGTCGTGGAAGACACACGCCTCAGACGAGCAGAATTTGCTCTTCTGACCCGCCTCACGGCAGGTTGCAGAGGTCACGATCTTCTCATACGTGGTGTGGTTGTTTACCGTCTCCGTCTTCGTGCCCGTCTGTCCGCAAACGGTGCATTCACCGCTGTAATGCACGCTGTACGCACAGCGTGTGGCGTCAACCAATACCGTTTCTCCCTGATTCCACACTGCCACCGAGTGACCCGTGGCGGGAACGATATCGTCAGGCTCGGACATGTAGCCGCACTCGCAGGTATAGACGGTGTAGCCGTCTACCGTACAGGTCGGATCGGTCACGTGTGCATGGAGCTCGTGACGTGCATAGCCCTTCTTTTCACCCTCACAGCCACAGGTTGCGGCATACCAGTGATAGCCGCCTTCGAACGTGAGCGTATCGGCATAGGAATGGCCCGTGGCAGGCGTCTCGTTATCCGTATAGGAATGACCGCACTCACAGAAATAGGTGGTGTAACCGCCTTCCGTACAGGTAGGAGGCGTTACTCGGGACGAGCTGTAGACGTGGCGGACAAGCGTCTTCTTCTCTCCGCACAAGCACTCCTCCCAATGGAAGTCATCGTCGTATTTGTCAAGCTCATACACGTGACCGCCGTTCGTGCCGTAGCTGTTTTGGCAAACCGCACACTTGGCCAGCGTCTGGCAGGTAGCCGTGCCGCCCGAGCAGGGTGCCTCGTCAAGGTGAACGGAGCAGTTAGCACAGGCATGGTAATGCTTGTTATCGGCAAAGCTCCACTCGGTGGCGGGGCTGTGCTTAGGCTCGGCACCGTAGGCATGCTGACAAACCGAGCATTTGGCCTTCTCGGTGCAGGTAGCCGTGCCGCCCGTACAGGACGCCTCGTCAAAGATCTCGTCACAGTTCTCGCAAGCATGGTAGTGCTTGTTATCACGGAAGCTCCACTCGGCACTGAGCTTATGCGTGGGCTCAGGACCGTATTCCTTTGCGCAGACCGAGCACTTGGCTCTCTCGGTGCAGGTAGCTTCCCCGCCCGAGCAGTCTGTCAGATCAAGCTTCTCGTCGCACTTGGTGCAGGCATGGTAATGCTTACCGTCTGCCGTGCTCCAGGTGTCCTCGGGGCTATGTGCTGCAGGAATAGACAGGTCAGAAATTGCCTTACCGTCCTTGTCAAAGGTCTTTTGACAGCCGTTACAAACGTAGTGGCCGACCGTTCCGTCAGCCGTACAGGTTGCCAATATCTCATCTACCCATTCCTTGTCGGCATGAGTGCAATCCGTTTCCTCATCGCAGGCGACAAGCGTGACAAGACACAGCAACGCCGCCAAGCAAAGAAGGACTGCTAACCATTTTGATCTCATGATACTCCTCCATTCTTGTACTTGAAAAAATTTCTTTCCTTAAAATTAAATATATACTATAACTCATAGTATACGCCTGCCCTCTTAAAATATCAAGTAATACATGTAAAATTAACAATTATTTCATAAAATGTTTACATTTCCCTTCGACACCTTCCGTCATAAACAGCAGCTCGTGCGCTTCGCTTACGGCTACGTTTGTTTTGCTTATGAAAACAAAAAGCCTTCCCTTGCCAGGGAAGGAGTCGTTCGCAAGCGAACGGGAGCGAGGGAGGCGGAACGCCTCCCCTACAGAAAAACAATATGGTTTCACCGTAGGGGAGGCGTTCCGCCTCCCGTTATAAGGGTTGCCCGCTCGGGCAAAGTCCTCGCTCATTTGTCGTATATCCTGCTTATTTGGTCAGCTTGACAAAGGCATAGGCTCGCTCCTTGCCGAGGGTGATGGTGAGGGTGTTACCCGCTACGGAGAGCTTTGCTTCGGCATTGCTTGCCAAAAGCTCGACCTGCGTGGCGGCAAAGGGCAGGGTGAGGGCGGCCGTCTCTCTGTCGGTGACCTCACGGAACACCACCGCATAGGCAGTGTCACCGTGTCCGTCGTCGCACACGGCGCAAAAGCCCGTTACGGAGCGTCCGCTCGGCTGCTCGCCGATGGGCGTGACATCTGCCTTGACCAGACGGTCTCGGTGTGCCTTCCACACGCTCATCACGTCCTTGAGCTGAGCTCGTCTGTGCTCGGACAGGAACTGTACCTCCATCCAGAACAGGGGATTGGTGAACATCACCGTGGCAAACAGGTAATCCATGTCGTAGGTGGCGGGGGCGAAGGGATCGTCCTCGGCGTACGAGGCACGGCGAAGATCGGGATTGAGAAGCTCAAACTGGAACTTGGCGGTGGGCAGATACGGTGCCAGCTTCCACTGATTGCGCAGCACACGGTGGGGATAATACAGGTTAGCCGTGCCCGAGTAGCGGTTTTCCATAAACAGCGTGCCGTAGCGGGCAGCGCCGAGGAAGCCCATGCGGGTGCCGTTGGTAACGTCAAGCTCCACCGACACACCCTCGCCAAAGCTGTAAATAGCATCCAAAAGCTGAACCATCCTGTCCCGTGCCTTATACGTCTCGATGAAGATCATGTCAAGCTTAAAGTACTTAGCTCCCCATTCGTCATGTGCCTTCTTCAGAACGGCAATGTCTCGGTTGATATATTCAAAATCACGGTGGCTGTGCGGGGCAAACCAAACACCCAGGCGCAAGCCCTTTTCCTTGGCATAATCCATCAGGGGCTTGATACCGTTGGGGAATTTTTCCTTTTTGATCTCCCAAAAGTCCCCGGGGAAGATGCGGCGTCCGTCCGAGATGCGCAGGGTCTTATCTGCGGTGCTTCCCTTCTGCCAGCCGTCGTCGATCTGCACGATGTCAAGCCCCAGCTGCTCGGCCGCATCCAGCTCACGGCGCACGAAATCCTCGCTTACGCAGTTGAAGGCGTTCAGGTCGCCCCACGTATTGGACATGGTGTGAAGCTCGGTGCAGCGCCATGCGTGGCGGTACCAATTACGGCAAAGGGCCTCGCACTCGCCCACACGGCATTCGCCGTATACCATGCCGTAGGTCTTGGTATCCAGGGTGACCTCACCGCCTTTGACGACCAAAGTCGCGGTAACGAAATCGGGATTGAGAGAGATCAGCACCACGGCTCTGCCACTCTGCATGTCCTCTAAAAAGAAGATATTGCCCTCGATGGGATCGACCGTGCGGTAGATGGGCTCGCCCACGTCACGGCGGAACATGGGATATTCCTTGGTCTGTACGTAGGAATCGTGATAGTCGGTGCAGGCGTAAAAGCGAACGGCTCGGCATACCCAATGCTCACCCTCAAGCTTCATGGTGAAGGGCTTTGGCATGCGGTCGTATTCTATGGCGGACATGTCGTCCCAAACGCGGCACACCACGTCGCCCCACGGCGTTTTGGCGCTTGTGCGCAGATGGGGGCGGGAATGGCCGTTGGCGTCATCCATGCCGCAATCTGTTGCAAATAAGGACATGGTAAAGCCCTCGTTGCCTACGCTCATCTTGTTTTCGTTCTGCTCGGCAAAGCAGCGGCCAAAGTATTGCTTCATAAGAATGCTCCTTTACACACGGCCAAGGCCGTTTTTTGCCCATGGGCTATCGCTATTGTATCAAAACGAAAAACAAAAGTCAAGAGGAGCGAGGGAAAAACTTGTTCCGATTTCAGACACCTTTTCTTTTTGGTGTCGGGAAGAGAGACAGGAAGCGGCAAGAGGAAAAAAGATTTTTCCCGAAAGCTCTTGCTTTTTTGCCCCCCTCGTGCTACAATAGCCTAAGTGGAGCGCTACCCATTATATCAAGATAGCCAAACCTGCGGAGGTCACATCATGCTGTTGCTCAAACGAAAATCCATAGATGCCACCCAAGGGGCGCTTGTGCCTCTTATTCTTGCCTATGCGCTTCCGTTGATCCTCAGCACGATCATTCAAAGCCTGTTCAATGCCGTTGACCTGGCGGTGCTGGGGCAAATGGCAAGCACCTCTGCCGTGGCATCGGTGGGGGCGACCTCCTCCACTACGGCCTTGATCGTCAGCTCCTTTGTGGGTCTTTCCTCGGGCAGTAAGATCATTATGGCCAGACAGATCGGCATGAAGGACGAAAAGGCCCTGCAGAAAACCATACATACCTCGCTGCTCTCGGCGGTGGGGATCGGGCTTATCGTAGCCGTGGCGGGCTTCTTCCTCTCGCCCCTCTTTATGCGCATTACCTCGTGTCCTGCCGAGTGCTTTGACGGGGCGGTGACCTACCTGCGCATCTATTTTGCCGCCGCACCCGCTATCTTGCTGTACAATTACGGCTCTGCCGTGCTCAACGCCGCAGGTGACACGCAGCGTCCGCTCTACTATATCATATACGGCGGTGTATTGAACGCTGTTCTGAACGTTGTGCTGTGTCTGCTTTTGGCGCAAAAGGTGGCGGCCGTTGCCATTTCCACCGCCGCTTCGCAGGTGCTGGGTGCCGTTTTGGTGATGCGCCGACTGCGCAAAATGGACGGCCCGTGCCGTGTGCGCCATCTGCGCCATATGCGCTTTCACGTTAAGCCCTTTTTGCGCATTCTGCAATGCGGACTTCCCATGTGCTTTCAGAATGCTTTGTATCCGCTTGCCAATCTGCAAATCCAGTCGGCGGTCAACTCCTTTGGGGTGGCGGCCACGGCTGGATATAGCGCAGGCTCGACCATAGAAGCTATTCCGTCTGCCTTTAACGGTGCCTTTGCCTCTACCACCACGGTATTTATGAGCCAGAACATCGGGGCTAAGAAGAACCAGCGAGTCAGACAGTCGCTTTGGCGATGCTTGATCATCAGCTTTACGATCACCACAGCGGCGGGCGTGCTGACCTATCTTTTGCGCAACGTGTTCTTCGGGATCTTGCTGGGAGACGATCTGCTTGCCGTTGAGTTTGGCGGCATTCGGTCAAGATATCTGCTGCTCTCTTACGGCATTGCCGCCATCAGCGGCGTGTGCGGTCACGCCATTCAGGCTTATGGTAACACGGCGTATTCCGCCGCCATGTCGCTGTTTGGTATTTTCGTGTTCCGCACCATTTGGATGAACACCGTTTTCCGTGCCTTTCCGACCTTTGACGTGCTGATGCTGTGCTTCCCCGTGTCCTGGTCGATCATCACGGTTGCCAACATTTTCGGGTGTATCTATTACACACGCCGCTTCAAGCGAGGCAAGTTTATTAAGCTTACGTGACGATTGCGTCCATACGATTGAAGGGCTGTCTCAAACGCCGGTTTGAGACAGCCCCTTTGGGGTTGCACAGCGTGCTTGTATGAAAAAACGAAAGGCGAAACGCCTCTCCCTACAGACGCCCCACAAATACCACCGCAGGGGCAACCATGGTGCTCCCCCACGCTTGAAAAATGTCCATTTTGTAAAGAACGCTCCCGCCGCAGCGGAAAAAGGCAAAATATATTGACTATTTTCCGAAAATATGTTACACTATATTGTTAGAAAAGCAGTTCTGTCTTACCGACCCGAAACACCAATGCAAAAAAGGAGATTCCTATATGACGCTTTCCCAAACATCGGTATATACGCTGTGGAAAAAGCACCGTGCTAAGATATGCCTGTGCCTTTTGACAGCTGCACTTTGCGCCGTTTATGCGGGTGTGCTGGCCAATAAGACCTTCCCCCCCTCCGAGGGCTGGTATACCTATTATGCCTACCTCATTAACGAGGAGGGTGCTGTTCCGTACGTGGACTTCGAGCTTCTCTTCCCACCCCTGTATACCTATCTGATCGCCTTCCTTGCCAAGGTGTTCGGCTACGCCATCATGCCCCTTCGTATCTTCGGCGTGATCGTGTACGTGCTGACGGGCGTGTTCGCCTTCCTCATTTTTGATAAGCTCACGAAAAACCCTTGGCTCGGCTTCCTTGGCGGTCTGCTCACCATTGCCACCCTGCAAAGCGAGATCGTACAGATCTTTTACGATTACATCCGCTTGATGGATCTTAACGTGTTCGTTTCCGTGTATTTCTTCCTGCGGTACGTGGATCGCTTCCGCCCGGAGGGAGAGCAACGCATCCGCCCCGACGTCAACGTTCTCATCGGTACGGTCTTTGCCGTGCTTGCCAGCATGTATAAGCAAAGCAGCGGCTTGATCTACCTGCTGTTCTGCTTTGCCTTTGTCATCTTTATGATGCTGTGCCTGCCCCGCAAGAAGGAGCTTCTTTCCCAGCTTTGCGTGATGCTCGGCACCACCGCCGTCATGTACGGCGCTATGTTCGCCTTCCTCGCATCCAAGGGTGCCTTCCGTCAATACCTGCATTACAATTTCGTTTCGTCTGTGGACGCCAAGGGCGGCGGAAGCATACTCAGCCTGCTGTTTGGCTGGATCCCCCGCTCGGGCGAGAGCCTGCTTGAGGGTGCGCTCCTGCTGCTTGTTCCCATCGCCCTTTTGCTCGCCTTTGCCTGGCTGTCTCGCAAATACCCCGCCAAGAGCGATGAGGTGTGTCCCGCCTTTGCCCGTGTGTGCAAGGCTTTGCTTCCCGTTTTGGCCGTGCTTGTGACCGTGCTTCCCCTCTTTTGGCGTGCCTACGCCCTCAAGATCGTGGAAAGCCTGGACTCCAAGATCATGTTCACGGTCTTCCTGTTCGGCACGATCTTCTTCGTGCTGTCGGCCTTTGCCCTGATCTTCCGTAAAAAATTACCCATCAAGGACCCTGTCCGCCATCATAAATATCTGTTCCTTTCGGGCGTGATCTTCGCCCTCGCCTTCTCGGTCTGCACGTCGGGCGGCTTGGTGGAAAGTCAGACCTCTCTTGGCTACGCCTTCCTTCCCATCGTGCTTTTGTCGGCCCTCTCCTTTCGTAAGCGTGAGGCTATGGCCCTTCTTCTTGCCCTCTTTATGCTCCTGCAGGCATCCTTCGGCTTTAGCCGTAAGATCCTGTCCACCTACTCGTGGTGGGGGCTCAACTCGGGCGACCTTTGGGAGCAGACCGAGACCTGTGACGTGCCCATCCTCAAGGGCATCAAGATGACCCCTGCCTACGCCCAAATGTACGACAACGTCTACCGTGGCGTGACCGCCCACACAGACTCCTCTGACGAGATCTTCGTCTTCCCCCACATGCCCGTTCTCTATGCGGCCACCGACCGCTCCCGTGCCACCAACACCGCCATTCAGTGGTTTGACGTGTCCACCGATGCGGCGATCTTAGAGGATATTGAGCTGCTCCGTGAGAAGAAGCCCCGTGTGCTTGTTCTCTGTCGCATCGGAGACGGCATCATCGAGGCTCACGAGGCCTCCTTCCGCAACGGAGAAAAGAGCGGCCTGCACGAAATGCAGGACTTCCTGTACGAGTTCGTCAAGGAAGAGCAATACGATTGCATCAGTCAAAACAAGATATCGGGAGAGTACGTCGTTACCGTCTGGGTCGCACCCACACAGTCATAAAGCTTCCCCCGTGAAGGCACGGTCCGTTAAGGATCACCGCTTTCACGGGGGATTTCTATTATGATATCATATGCGCCAGGGTCAGCTTGACACAATCGGATATCTTGACCGTATCTGTGCCAAAAATGGAGGTGTGCAGGGTGTCGTTGATCGGCTCTGTCCAACACGCCCCAATGCTCTGCGCCCCGTTTGCCATGCCCAACACAGAGCCAACCGTTGCACCGTTGCAGTCGGTATCAAAGCCCGTTTCCACCGCCATACAGATCGAGCGGCCGTAATCCCCCCGTCCGTACAGCAGAGAAGCCGTCACGATCATCGCATTGGAATTGGTGTGGCACCAGCCGTGAGAGGTATGCTCGTCATATTTTGCGTGGATCTTATCAAAGCAGTCCTTCTGCGGCATACCGTCACGATAAGCCGCCAGAACAGAGGCAACGTCCTCATATAGCCTTGACGTGCAAGGGATCTCGGCAAGTCCGCCAAGAACGATCTGCTCGATATCGTCCGTTGTCGCCGCCACTGCCAGCATGGCCGCAACGTACATCTCCCCGTAAATACCGTTCTTCACATGGGATATGGAGGCATCCCGCCAAGCCATTTCAGCCGCAAGCTTGGGGTTGCCCGGATTGATATATCCAAAGTAATCCCCTCGTATCTGTGCGCCGATCCACTCACGGTACGGATTCTTGTAGCGTGCCGATTGCGGCGGCTCGTAGCCCTTCACAAAATTGCAAAACGCCACGCGCTCGGCCGTGCAGTAGGCATCCTTTCCCTGCAGCTTCATCCACGCCCGCGACATGTCGTAGGGCGAAAAGTCCCTTCCGTATTTCTCTATCACCCGTTGAGCCAGCACCACGTAATTGGTATCATCGTCCACGGGCATGCCGTCGATCTCGTCCGCATACACCCTGGTCATAAAGCGAAATCGGTATTGGCTAAGATCGGTTTTATCTAAGTCGCTCCGATACATATAGCGATGCAGGGGATAGTTGTCGGTCGCCTTCAAAAAAGGGATAAGCTCCTCCGTTCGGACGCCCTCCACCGTTTTGCCAAGCATGCACCCGCAGATCCTGCCCAGCCACGCCCCGCTAACCTTGTCGGGAAGGCGAGAGGCATCATAGGGCAACGGCTTGTCAGTTCCCCGCCTTGCGGCTTGAATCGATGACAGCTCAGAAGGCTCAACGTAGGGATACCCCTCTCTTGTCTTGGCGGAGATCACCACGTCAAACAGCACGTCGCCCAACCTCTTCTTGATCTCGCCCTTTGGCAAACGTGATACAGCGTAAAAGATTTCCTTATATCGCTCGATATCCAAGCCCTCTTCTATGGATTGCTGATATTCCGTGATCAGATTTGACGAATAGAACTCCCAATCGTGCAGGTTCTGATACTGCGGCTTCAATCTCTCTGCTCGGTTCAGCTCCTCAACGATGCGGTTGCTTTCCCCCATCACAAGGGCATCCAGCGACACGTCAAAATACTTGGCGATCCGCACGATCCTCTCCACGTCTGGCACGGCCGTTCCGCTCTCCCATTTTTGCACCGCCTGCTGAGAGACGTCAAACAGCTCGGCAAACTGTGCCTGCGTCAAATTGGCCTGATTGCGTATTTGATAGACCGATTTTCCAAATTCCATGCGATAACCTCCTATTGGTTTCTTAGGTTGATTGTAGCATATTTCTCTTGTTCTGTAAACAGCTTATTTGTTGTTATATTGACAACTGTGAGTTGTTAGCTCTCGTTGCTCGAATTTCGCAGAACGCCCGAAGCTTTGCTTCGTGACGAGCGAGCGACAGCGAGCGGACTCGAAGTTTTGCTTCGTAACGAGCGAGCGACAGCGAGCGGTCTCCTCCTCCCGCATTTTAAAAAACGCATGAATAATAATCCACCCGCATAGCGGGTGGTATTTCATTTTCGGGCATATCCCTAATCCTACCGGCGGCGCACAAGTGCGCTTTAAATTGGCCTGCCATGCATTTGTTACGAAAACCTGCTCAAGCGGGACTAACACCAAGCCTCCCTTGTGTAAAGGGAGGTGGCACGGCTTGCCGTGACGGAGGGATTGTAAAAAGCAATAATGTACACAAAACAATCCCTCAGTCAGCTTCGCTGACAGCTCCCTTTACACAAGGGAGCCTTTGACACAAGGTCATTCTACGCTGAATTTTTATTTGCTTTCTGCTCATCGGCAAAGCCTTTATGGAACCCCGCCACTATGGCGGGGTTTTCGGCATACAAAAACGGGAGGCGAAACGCCTCCCCTACGGATATTCATTACGTACCTCTGTAGGGGCGAACCTGTGTGTTCGCCCGCATTGTATCCAAACAAGCATTACAGCGAAAGCAAGGCCACCGCCACAGCACCCACAAGCACGCCAAGCCATTGCCACCAATGCATTTTCTCCTTAAATACAAACAGAGAAAACACCGTCACGACCGCCAAGCCGCCCACACCGATCACGGGATAGATCAAGGCAGGCGAAAGGTCGGTCACCGCCATCAGCATCACCATCAAGTTCAAAACCAAATTGCAAAGGCCCGCACACACGGGGATCCACCACGAGTCCTTGAACATGACCCGTGTGTCCCGCTTGTCGCTTCTGAGGTAAAGGATCACGTACAAAACAGCGGAAAAGGCCGTGGCAAACAGCATCAGCATGTTGCCGTGCTTGCCCTCATATTGCATCTGCTGGGTGCGCTGCACGATGCTACAGCCCGCATTGCCCACAAACGACAAGGAAACGTAAAACAGCCATTTGAGAGAGAGAGCCTTCTCCCCCTTGCTTTTCGAATACAGGCAAAGCACGATCGAAAGGATCACGAGCAAAAGTCCTACCGCAACGAAAACAGACAGCTCCGCATCCCAGAAGATAAAGCCCCAGACCGTGACGGCGATCAAGGATAAACTGATCAAAAGTGAGGTCAGCACGGCAGGCCCATGCTTCAGCGCACAGATCATACCCACATTTCCGGCCATGTAGAACAGACCAAACAGTAAGGAATACCACAGCACACGGGCATCGAAAGAAAAATCAAGCGCATACAGCACGCCCCAGCCAAAAAAGACACTGAGCATCAGCAAAAAGGTGTAGAACGTGCCGGAGTCTCTCCGCCCCTCGTTTTTCTTGTTATATATCTTTCCAAATACGCTCGATGACGCATTCATAAAAACAGATACCATCAAATATACGTAAGGCATGTCGCTTCTCCTGTATCTCGGGTTTTTCAGAAAAAAGCAAGCTTTTTCCCGAAATCGCCCATATTATATCACGCCATAGGAGAAAAGTCAATTCCCAACTTCATAAATTCCGCAAAAAATCCCAGGGTTATACCCTAGGATTTTCTTGTTGGGTTCATAGTATAAAAATGCAACTCATTTATCAATATCGGGCGTTTTTTTCTTGCAAAGATCTCTATACTGTGAGGGGGATACAAGTTCGTGCTCCGCAAACACCTTGCAAAAATAGCTATCTCCCCCAAATCCGCATTCCTGTGCGATGTCGGTTATTTTTTTATCGGTATTCACTAAAAGATTTTTTGCTTTGATGATACGCATCTCTTTTTTGTAATCAACGATTGTAATACCGGTCTCCTGCTTGAATAGGTGACACATATAATACATGCTCACGCCCAACTTTTGGGCGATGATTTTCACGGAAACATCGTCCTGTAGGTTGTTTTGTATCAAGGATTTAACACCATTGACAATGGGAATTTCCTTAGGATACTTATCCCCAACAGAATATATAAGAGAAAGTATCTTTGATATCACTTCCTCCTTGTTGCAGCCGGTTA
>SVTU01000154.1 GCA_015063655.1 Oscillospiraceae bacterium | reverse complement strand
AAACGACAGTGTCATAAAGCTTAAATTTGATGTTTGTTATTGCCTTTTGAAAAAGAATATGGTATACTCAAAAGTAGTGAAAAGATTGAAAAAAAGAGAACACGGTGCTTTTTTTGGGGTTGGTTGACTGAAACTGACGGAAAATCATAGTGAATTGTGTAAAAAAGACGAATTACGGGATTGTGTGAGCGGAAAAAATCTGCTACAATAGAGCTGTAAGAGATGCTTCGCTTACCGAACGGGGGAAAAGAATGCGGTTTTTCTTTGATATGGGCGAGTCCCTACGTATGGAATATATGACCGATCCGCACAAAATGCGGCATTGGCACGTGCATCCGCAATACGAGATGTATTTTTGCCCGCAGGGCATATCGCAATGCTCTCTTGTCAACGGGCAGGAGTTTGTTTACGATTACCCCTGCGTGATCCTTTCTGCCCCTTATTCCATTCACTCTATGTCGCCGACTGACGAGGTGGCGTTTGAGCGGATTGTGGCGTATTTCGGAGAGCGCACGCTCGGTGCGGTGGACAAAAGGCTGTTGCCCGAGGAGCTTCTTTCACACAAGATGGGTGTGATGCTTCGCCTTACGCCATCGGATGCCTCGGTGCTTCGCCGCACGCTCTCTCCCGCCTTAGAAACCTCGGCGGTCCTGTCAGAGGCCGAGCGGGAGCTGTATCTGCTCTTGTTTTTGCATAAGCTGATGGCACGTGTGCCGCAAGAGCGCCGCATGAGCATCGGCACGTCGGACTATTACATTCAGTCGGTTCTGAGGTATATTTACGAGCATATTGCCGAGCCGATGGATTCCGACTGCATTGCCTCAGCCTTTGCCGTGAGCCGTTCTAAGCTTGACAGAGATTTTCGCAAATGCACGGGCGGAACGGTGCACGAGTTTATCAATGCCTGCCGTCTCAACCACGCCAAGATCATGCTCTCCGAGCCGTCACGTGAGAAAAGCATAGCACGCATTGCCTCCGACTGCGGCTTTGTGAGCGAGACTTACTTTTTCGCTTTTTTCAAAAAGCAAACGGGGATGTCCCCCAAGGAATACCGATGCACCGCACACGCAAGGCAAACCTCGTCCGAGGAGAAGCCGGGCGGGTGCTGTCCATAAAACATTAAAGGAGAGAGAACATGGGAAAGCTTACGTTTATGGGTGCTGGAAGCACCGTATTTGCCAAAAACGTCATCGGTGACTGTATGCTGGCAGATTGTATGAAGGATTTTGAGTATGCTCTGTATGACATTGATGAGAAGAGACTGGAAGAGTCCTACATCATGGTCACCACGCTGAACAAGAATATCAACGGGGGCAGGGCCACCGTTACCAAGTACCTCGGCGTAGAGAACCGCAAGGACGCTCTGCGCGGTGCGGATTTCGTTGTGAACGCCATTCAGGTGGGTGGCTATGACCCCTGCACCATCATCGACTTTGAAATTCCGAAGAAGTACGGCCTGCGCCAGACCATTGCCGATACGCTCGGTATCGGCGGTATCTTCCGTGCGCTTCGCACCATCCCCGTTTTGGAGGATTTTGCCAAGGATATGGAAGAGGTTTGCCCCCGTGCGCTTTTCCTCAACTATACCAACCCCATGGCTATGCTGACGGGTTATATGCAGAGATATACCAACGTGCAGACCGTGGGTCTGTGCCACAGCGTGCAGGTATGCGCCCATCATATCCTGCGTGACCTTGGCATGCTGGATGAGGTCAAGCAGCCGTGGCGTGAGAAGATCGCAGGCATCAACCATATGGCATGGCTTCTCTCCCTGGAGGATGCCGACGGTAACGACCTGATGCCCGAGATCCGCCGCCGTGCCTTCGCCGTGCTGGACAATCCCCCCGAGGGAGCGAAGGACCTGACCCGTTACGAGTATCTCCGCCGCCTGGGCTACTACTGCACCGAGTCCAGCGAGCACAACGCCGAGTATAACAATTTCTTCATCAAGTCCCGCTATCCCGAGCTGATCGAGCGGTATCGCATTCCGTTGGATGAGTACCCGAGACGCTGCATCAAGCAGATCGACAAGTGGAACGCCGACAAGGAGGAGTATCTGGCAGGCAACGTCAGCCACGAGCGCTCCAAGGAGTATGCGTCCCGTATCATGGAGGCCATTATCACCGACGTGCCCGCTAAGATCGGCGGTAACGTCATCAATAACGGTCTGATCACCAACCTGCCCGACAAGGCCTGCGTAGAGGTGCCGTGTCTTGTGAACAAGCTTGGCGTTCAGCCCTGCTGTGTGGGCGAGCTCCCCGTGCAGTGCGCCGCTATGAATATGACCAACATCAACGTTCAGCTTCTCACCATTGAGGCGGCCGTGACGAGAAAGAAGGAGCATATCTACCAGGCTGCTATGCTGGATCCTCACACCTCGTCCGAGCTGTCCATCGATGATATCGTGGCTATGTGTGACGAGCTTCTCGAGGCAGAGAAGGATTGGCTGCCTACCTACCGCTAAATATCAAAGGGCTGTCTCAAATGCAGATTTGAGACAGCCCTTTTAAAGGGGGAGGCAGATTTGAGCAAGAAGCGTCGTTCTCAGCGATAGAAAAAGTCCGATACATTTTGAAATCCGCAAGGAGTTCTACCATAGAGCTGTCTCATTTACGTTTTAGACGTATCT
>SVTU01000011.1:8592-19934 GCA_015063655.1 Oscillospiraceae bacterium | reverse complement strand
TTCAGCTGGCGTTTGTCCTGCGTGAGGAGTGCGAGCTTTTGGGGGTGTCACCCACAGAGCTTGTGGTCACTTACGCACCCCGTAGCGACAAGGCGGTCTTGCGCCGAGGCTTTGACCAGGCGGCCTTGATCGCCGAGGCACTTGCCGAGGCAGTGGGAGCAGAGTATGCCGCCCTTTTGGTTCGCCGTCGGGGCGGTAAGGAGCAAAAGAGCTTGAATCTTGGACAGAGACAAAGGAACGTTGGAAAGCGGTTTGCTCTCGGAGAGGAGGCAAGGCATGTGTGTGCTGATCGCACGGTGGTGTTGGTTGACGATATCGTAACCACGGGGGCTAGTATGTCGGCTTGCGCAGTGCTTTTGAGCCGTGCGGGAGCAAGGGGCGTGTTGGGGCTGTGCATCTCCTCCGTGCCAAAGACGAAAGGGCGACAAAACAATACGTAAAGTGACAAAATATCCTATTGCATTTTTGTGCAAAAGCGTGTATAATATAGGATAAGGACAGGAAAGGAGTGGTAGATGTGCCGTTTTTTAAGGGCAAGAAGCTCTTGACACGTGATATCGGAATTGACCTTGGCACAGCCACGGTTCTTGTTTACGTTGAGGGGAAGGGCGTTGTGATCAACGAGCCGAGCGTTGTGGCGGTGGATACCGACACAGACCTTATCACCAAGGTCGGCCGCGATGCGCAGGCGATGCTTGGCCGAAACCCCGAGAATATCAAGGTTGTGCGCCCCCTTGAGAACGGTGTGATCAGTCAGTATGACGTGACGCAAAAGATGATACAATATTTTATCCGCCGTGCGTACGGAAACGCCATTTACCGACCGAAGGTCGTGATCTGTGTGCCCACGGGCATCACCGAGGTCGAGGAACGTGCCGTGATCGATGCAGGCACGCAGGCAGGGGCACGCAAGACCTATCTGTTAGAGGAGCCTGTCGCCGCAGCGTTGGGCGCAGGCATGGATATCTTCAGCCCGACGGGGCGCATGATCGTGGACATTGGCGGCGGAACGACCGACGTGGCGGTGATCTCGCTTGGCGGTGTGGTCGTGTCCGAATCGATCAAGGTAGCGGGCAATCAGTTTGATGCCGCTATCACCAAATATATGCGAAGAAAATATAACGTGCTGATCGGAGACAGAACGGCAGAGCAGGTCAAGCTACACATCGGTGCGGTATACGAGCATGCCGAGGCAAAGGAATACGACGTTAAGGGGCGTTGCTTGATTCAGGGCTTGCCTAAGGTCGTTCGTGTATCCTCCAAGGAGATGCTTGAGGCCATGATGGAGCCGATCATGTCGGTGATGGATGCCATTTATTCCGTGATCGAGCGCACGCCCCCCGAGCTGATCGGTGATATTTTGCGGGGCGGTATCGTGATGACGGGTGGCGGCAGTCAGCTGTACGGACTTGACAAGCTGGTTGAGGAGCTGACGGGCATCAAGACCCGTGTGGCTTCCAAGCCCGAGCTTTGCGTGGTGCAGGGAACGGGCCGTGTTCTGCAATACCTTGACGATATGCCCGAGGGAGCGGTGGATCTGTCCCGTGTGCGCCCCGGGAGAACGTCGGTTGGTGACAGAGGGATCAAATAAAAGGGGATGTTAGGTAAGCATCCCCTATATTTTGTGAGGTAATGATATGCTGAATTACGCTTTTCGGTATCCTGCCTATTGGCAGTATTTTGAGGCGATCTCCGCCATTCCCCGTGCCTCTCTTTGTGAGGCGGGCATAGCCGATTATCTGTGCCGCTTTGCCAAGGACAGAGGGATTTTCTGCGTGCGGGACAAGGACAACAACGTCATGTTCAGACTGCCCGCTACGGTGGGCTATGAGTCGGTAGCCCCCATTCTTCTGCAGGGGCATAGCGATATGGTGTGCGAAAAGGAGGCGGGTGTGCGGCACGACTTCTCGCAGGACGGACTGTCGCTGTATATTGAGGACGGCTTTTTGCACGCAAGGGGGACGACGCTTGGTGCTGACAACGGCGTAAGCGTGGCCTTTATGCTGTTTTTGGCTGATTCCGAGTTGCCTCACCCTACGGTGGAGTGCTTGATCACGGCTTCCGAGGAGATCGGTCTGATCGGGGCATCTGCCTTTGATTACCGCCACGTTACGGCACGCCGTATGGTCAATCTCGACAGTGCCGAGGAGGATTCGGTCATCGTTGGGTGTGCAGGCGGCGTGCGAAGCGACGTTACGCTTGGCGTGACCCTGTTACCCTGCACGGGAACAGCCCTCACCGTTCGCATCGGCGGTTTGATGGGCGGTCATTCGGGAGAGGATATAGACAAGGGAAGAGCCAATGCCAACGTTCTGCTTGGGCGTATTCTGCACGCCATAGCTGAGCAACAGCCGCTCCGCCTTTGTGAGCTGTTCGGCGGCTCGAAGGACAATGCTATCCCCCGTGAGGCGTATGCAACGCTGCTCGTGCATGACACGAAAGCGGCGAGAGAGACGGCCGCAAGGGTGGAAAAGGAGATCGGCGGCGAGCTTACGGCAGAGGACAGAGCCTTTTTCGTTACGCTTTCGGAGCAGTCCGCCCCCGCCATGGCGATGACCGAGCAGGACAGCAGGCGTGTGCTGTCACTCCTAGACGGGATCGAGAACGGCGTGCTGGCATGGAGCGAGGCAATACGGGGGCTTGTGGCGTATTCACGCAATCTCGGCGTACTGGAAACGCAAGAGAATGCGGTGATACTGACCGTTTCCTCACGCTCAGCTGAGGAAGCACAGCTGGACATGGCGCAGGCCTATATAGAGGAGCTTGCCGCCGCACAGGGCGCAACCGTGTCGCACAGAGGGCGATATCCCGGCTGGGATTATATCGGCAAGACGCCTCTGCTGACAGCCTATATCGAGGCATACGAGCGTGTGAACGGAGCGACCCCAAGGCTGGTAGCTCTGCACGCGGGCTTGGAATGCGGGATCATTCGCCGAGCATTGCCCGATATGGATATGATCTCGGTAGGGCCTGACGTGTTTGATCTTCATTCGCCCCGTGAGAGGCTGTCGATCGACTCGGCAGAGCGGATGATCGACGTGTGGCTGACGCTTCTGTCACAGACATAATATTAGGGGCGGTCTCAAATGTAAATTTGAGACCGCCCCAATTGCTATTTAATTGTCGGTTGGGGCATCCTGTAGCACGCCGTCTTGGCGCAGACCGTCGAAGCCGTCACGGCGCAGCAGCTCGTAGGTGGCGATGGCAACGGCGTTGGAGAGATTGAGAGAGCGCAGTGTGTTGCGCATGGGAATGCGCACACACTGCTCGTAATGCTCACGCAAAAGCGGCTCGGGCAGTCCCCGTGTCTCCTTGCCGAACATGATGAAAACACGCTCGGGTAGTGTAGGAATCTCCGTATAGGCACGGGGTGCCTTGGTGGTAAAATAGTAGATGGTGGCATCGGGATTTTTTTGATAAAAATCATCCAGATCGTCATAATACGTGATGCTCAGCTTATCCCAATAGTCAAGCCCCGCACGCTTGAGCTTGCGGTCGTCAACGGTAAAGCCCATGGGGCGAATGATGTGGAGAGAAGCACCCGTGGCGGCACAGGTCCTTGCTATATTACCCGTGTTTTGCGGGATCTCGGGCTCGTGAAGCACAATGTTAATATCTATCATACAGTCTCCTTAACGTGTGATATCATGCATTATGATACCACATATGGCGAAAAAAAGCAAGATGTGTCGCCAAACACAAAAAAATTTACAAAGAATACCCGTCATATTGCCCTATACCGCTTGAAAAGAGGGGGCAAATGTTGTATAATAAAATAGATATACAAATGGGAGGAATATACCATGGGATTGTTTACGAAGCTTGCGGGCACGTATAGTGAGCGTCAGCTTAAAAAATTGAATAAATGCGTGGACTATATCGAGTCCTTGGCGGACAAGTATGCCGCCATGAGCAACGAGGAGCTTTCGGGCACGACCGAGGTGCTAAGAGAACGACTGGCAGGCGGAGAGACACTTGACGATATTTTACCCGATGCCTTTGCCGCTATCCGTGAGGCAGATTACCGTGTGCTTGGCAAGCGTCCCTTCCGTGTACAGCTGCTGGGCGGTATCATCCTCCATCAGGGCCGTATTGCCGAGATGAAAACGGGTGAGGGTAAAACCCTTGTGGCCACCATGCCTGCTTACCTTAACGCCTTGGCGGGGAAGGGTGTACACGTGGTCACCGTCAACGATTATCTGGCCAGACGTGACAGCGAGGAAATGGGACGTGTGTACGAGTTCATGGGACTGAGCACAGGCCTTGTGGTGCATGGCATATCCCCCGAGGATAAAAAGCGTGCTTACGAGTCGGATATCACCTACGGCACGAACAACGAGTTCGGCTTTGATTATCTGCGTGATAACATGGTGGTATACAAGGAGAATATGGTGCAGAGAGGCCACCACTTTGCCATTGTGGACGAGGTTGACTCCATTCTGATCGATGAGGCAAGAACGCCCTTGATCATTTCGGGTGCAGGCGAGGCCTCTACCGATATGTATGACAGAGCCGATGCCGTGGTGCGCCGCATGCGCAAGTACGTCATCAAGGAAATGGACAGCAAGCAGAGCTATGACGACGTGGATGCCGAGTATATTGTGGATGAAAAGGCAAACAACGCCATTCTCACCCCCAAGGGCGCGAAGAAGGCGGAGGAGGCCTTTGGCATCGACAACCTCAGCGATCCCGAAAACTCCGAGATCGCCCATCATATCAACCAGGCTATTCGTGCCTACGGTGTGATGAAGCGTGACGTGGATTACGTGGTCAACGAGCACGGCGTGATGATCGTGGATACCTTTACGGGACGCCTGATGCCCGGCAGACGCTATTCCAACGGTCTGCACCAGGCCATTGAGGCCAAGGAGGGCGTGCAGATCGAGAAGGAGAACAAAACGCTTGCCACCATTACCTTCCAGAATTATTTCCGCATGTACGAGAAGCTGTCGGGCATGACGGGTACGGCACTGACCGAGGAAAATGAGTTCAGAGAGATCTATGAGCTTGACGTGGTGGAGATCCCCACCAATAAGCCCATGATCCGTCTTGACCACGCTGACAGTGTATATAAGACCGTGAATGGCAAATACAATGCCGTGATCCGTCAGATCAAGGCCTGCCACGAGAAGGGACAGCCCGTGCTTGTGGGTACGGTGTCGATCGATAAGTCCGAGGAGCTTTCCCGTCGCTTGCGCCGTGAGGGCATCAAGCATACGGTGCTGAATGCCAAGCACCACGACAAGGAGGCCGAGATCGTGGCGCAGGCTGGCAAGCTGGGTGCTGTGACCATTTCCACCAACATGGCGGGACGAGGCACCGACATTATGCTTGGCGGTAATCCCGAATATATGGCCAAGGCAGAGATGCGCCGCATGGAGATCGATGAGGATCTGATCGCCATGGCAACGGGCAGTGCCGAGATCGACGACGAGGACGTTAAGCGGGCAAGAGGCATCTATCGCGAGCTGTTTGACAAGTACAGAGAGCAGATCGCACCCGAGGCCGACCGAGTAAGGGAAGCGGGAGGCTTGTTTATTTTGGGTACGGAGCGTCACGAGAGCCGCCGTATCGATAACCAGCTTCGCGGACGCTCAGGCCGTCAGGGTGACCCCGGTGAATCCCGCTTTTACCTTTCTCTTGAGGACGATCTGATGCGTCTGTTCGGCTCGGAGAGACTGATGGTGACGGTGGACAGACTGGGGCTGGATGAGGATACGCCTATCGAGCACGGCTTCCTCTCCAACACCATTGAGAATGCGCAGAAGCGCATTGAGGATCAAAACTTTAAGCGCCGTAAGTACGTGCTGACGTATGACGACGTGATGAACCAGCAGAGAAACCTGATCTATAAGCAGAGGCAGGACGTTCTCAATGGGGAGAACATCAGCGAAACCATTCAAAAAATGATCGTGGGAACAGTTGGCAGCACGGCAGGACGCTTCCTTGCGGGCGACGAGCCCGATACGTGGGATCTTGCGGGACTGCGTGAAGTCTACCGCGGTCTGTTGACCACCGACGAGGATTTTGCCGACGGTGTGGATAAGCACACGAAGGCAGAGGACGTGACCGACATGCTGTGCGACCGTGCCATTGCCCTCTATCACGCCAAGGAGGAGGAGATCGGCGAGGAGCGCTTCCGTGAGATCGAGAGAGCCATTTTGTTGCGCAACGTGGACAGAAACTGGATGGAGCAGATCGATGCCATGGACGATCTGAAGGACAGCATTCGCCTGCAGTCCTACGCTCAGCGTGATCCCGTAAACGAGTACCGCATCCAGGGTGCCGACATGTTTGACGCCATGGTGGATGATATCCGTGACCGCACGGTGCGTATGATCCTGTCTGTTACGCTTCGCACCTCCGAGGTCAAGCGTGTACAGATCGCAAAGCCTCTGCAGGAGGGCTTTGAGGGAATGGGACAGAAGCAGCCCAAGCGTGTGCACGTGGCACGCAGGGCAGAGCCTTCGCCGGGCAGAAACGATCTTTGCCCGTGCGGAAGCGGCAAGAAATATAAAAAATGCTGCGGTGCGCCGAAGAATGAGGCGTGATCGCAGGGAAGGGAGAGCGGCATGGGCTTTGGACTGTTGCTGTTTGGCTACGTTACGGCATATTTGATGTCGGTCAATATCTTGGATTTTGCCTTTCGCTTGGTAGGCTATGCGGTGATGCTGTGCGCTCTTCTCAAGCTGCGCCGATACCACGGGGCATTTCTTTACCCTGCGGTCGGTGTAGGTGCGCTTTTGACGGTCTCGGCCGTGAGGAGCGTTTACGAGCTGTCACTCTTTTTGTACGATAATCTTTTGCTTGACCGCCCTTGGTTATCGGAGAGCGTGTTTGGCGTTGTTACCGTGATCGACACGGTTTTGATCTTTGTCTTTCACGCCGTTCTGCTGTACGCCGTTCGTGCCATTGCCAAAGAAACGGGTGTGGAGAAGATCGCACAGAATGCGGTGCGCAATTTCGTGTTCGTATGTCTGTATTATGCGGTGATGCTGGTATCCCGCTTGCCCATCGATGATGCGCAGATGATGCAATGGCTGAGTGCGGCATCGCTCGTCTCGATGCTGGTGTTTATGATTTTGAACGTCTTGCTGATCTTTTCCTGCTATGCGAAGATCTGTGATGAGAACGACCAGGAGATGGAGCAAAAGCCGTCACGCTTTGCCTTTGTCAATCGCTTCCGTGCGGAGCTGAACCGCCGTGAGGAAAAGGCGATGCGTGAGGATGCCGCCTACCGTGAGGAACGCCAAAGAAGAAAGCAGAGCAAGAAACAAGGAGGCCGCCATGGAAAGAGATAAGCGCATACCGTCACAGAAGCACCTTTGGCTTGTTGGACTGTCCCTTTTGTTTTTCTTTCTTCCTACTGTGAATATTGTCGATCCGATCCCCGACGTGATCGGGTATCTGATCCTGTTGGCGGGACTTCGCTCGCTTGCCGACCTGCATGAGGACATTGAGGCCTCCCGCCGTCTCTTTTCGTATATGGTGGGGGTGGATCTTGCGAAGCTCTTGTCGCTGATGTGGCTGTTTGGCGCGATGACGGGCAACGAGCGGGATTCTGCCATCCTGCTTCTCAGCTTTGTCTTCTCCGTTGTGGAGCTGATCGTGCTGATCCCCGCCTACCGTCGGCTGTTTGCGGGTCTTGTCAATCTTGGCTACCGCTTTCCCAATACGTCCCTGCTTGGCAAAGACGGGCAAAAAGCACCTGCCGATAAGGTCAGGCGCAGCACGATGGTGTTTCTTGCCGTTAAGGCTTCCATGACGGTACTGCCCGAAATGTCCAATCTTTCAACTCACAGCGCTGAGGACGGTGCGTCTGCCCTCTCTCTGTATCGCTATATCGGCTTGATGAGAGGTATGGCAGGAACGGTAACGCTGATCTTTGGTGTGATATGGCTGTGCCGTATGTGGCGCTTTTGGGCTCGCCTGCGCCGTGACACGGATTTTCTTGATGCCATAGCCCATGAATATGAAGCCGTTATTCTGCCGCAGACGGGTCGCTTTGCCTTGCGTGCGATGAAGCAGGGAACGATGCTGATCTGCCTTGGCGCACTGCTTTTGATCGATTTTCGCATGGATGGCTTTTTGATGATCCCCGATGCGCTTGGATATATCCTCATGCTGTGTGGAGCATACGTTATGCGTCCGTATCTGCATAAAAGCGTGTCACGCTTCCGCTCGGCCGCTGCTTTGGCTGTCGTCCTATCCCTTGCTTCCTATCTTTCGGACGTGCTGTATTATGAGCAGTATTCCTATAACGATGCTTTGCGAAACGAGCAGGTTCTGCGCTCGTATATCGTGGTGATCGTACTGTCCCTTGTCAGCACGCTTGGCTTTGCCTTAGTGGTGCTTGCCTTGCGCTCTCTGTATTGCGAGATCATTTCGCTTCACACGGGCGCTATGATAGAGATCGACAGCGAACAAAGCCATGCCCGTTGGGATCGCTTCCGCGCGGAGCTGAAACGAAGCACCGTATGGCTCTTTGTTGGCGGGGCGGTTGCCCTTGTGACCGACGTCCTGCGCACTGTGTGGGAGAATGAATACGGTGTGATGGGCTTTGTCGGTGTGGCGGGCGGACTTGTGTTTGCTTTGACCGTGTTTAAGGTGACCTCGGAGCTGATGGAGAGTGTGCAAACTCGGTATACGTTATGATAAGAAGAGAGCTGCCTCACGTGATAACGTGAGGCAGCTCTCTTTGCGATTGCTTACGCTTCCAGCATAAGCCGTATGATCTCGATCGATTGCTTGGCGGAGAGGGCGGCAAATTCGGCAAAGGAAAGCTCTGCCGCACCGTCGGCGTTGTCGGAGATGGCACGGATGGCCAGGAAGGGAACACGGTTGACGTAGCAGACGTGGGCGATCGCCGCCGATTCCATATCGCAGGCAATGCCGTCAAAATCTCGGGAAAGGCGCGTCTTTTCCTCTCTGTTGCCAATAAAGCGGTCGCCTGATACGATCACACCGCACTGTGTGTGAACGCCAAGACCCTCGGCCGCCTTTTGTGCCGTGCGGCGCAGTGCCTCGTCGCAGGGAAGGGCAATGACGTTGATACCAGAGATCATGCCTTTGGGGTCACCCAGTGCCGAGGTGTCCATATCGTGCTGAACGCAGGCGGTGGAAAGGGCAACGTCGGTCACGTGCAGATCGGGGGAGAGCGAGCCTCCCACGCCCGTGTTGAGGATGCGATCTGTGCCATATCGGAGGATCATGGTTTGTGCGCACATGGCGGCAAAGACCTTACCAACGCCGCATTCGGCGACCACGGCCTGTGTGCCGTACAGCGTACCGCAATAAAAGGTGATGCCGCTCACCGTTTCCTCTTGCTTGTCCGTCATGGCGGCGCACAGGGCGTCTACCTCAATTTTCATGGCTCCTATAATGCCGATCATTTCTTATTCTCCCTTCGGGTAAATCATGGTGGGGCAGTCGGCGGGCAGGACGGACAGATACCGTGCCGCCTCGGCGCGGGCGGCCTCCACCGAAAGCTCTCGGTAGTTTCCGCACTCCTTCTGCGAGGCGCCGAACATCGCTCCCGTATGGGCGATGATCTGCTCAAGCGTTTGGCGAATGATGGCGTATACCTCTTCTTTATCGGTCTCTCTCACCAGCAAATAAAAGCCTGTCCGACAGCCCATAGGGCCGAAATAGATCACACGGTCAGCGATGGCACTGTTGCGCACGTAGGTGGCAAACATATGCTCTACCGAGTGCATGGTGAGGTTATCCATATAGTCACCCGCATTGGGCAGGCGGGTGCGCAGGTCGTAGGTGGTGACGTCACCGTCAATGCGGGAGACGTAAACACCCTCCTTGATGTAATCGTGGTCAACGCAAAAGCTTGTGATGCGGTTCATGAAGCACGCTCCTTTTTTTATGCTGCTATTATTATATACCCCCTGCGTGTCTTTGTCAAGAACGCAGGGGGTCACTTTTATCAGATTTCGGGGACAAGATATCCCTTATTCTTCAGAACGCCTTCGATGCGGTCCAGTACGTCCTTGCTCTCTGCGCGGACGGTGTGATAGTGGTATCCTCCCGTTACGTGCATCAGCTCGGTGGACTGACCTGTTCTCACGCCCTCCATAAACTGCTTGACGTGCAGGGGAGAGAAGATGTTGAGGGTGGCCTCTATTTTTCCGTATACCTTGTGCCACACGAAAACGTTGACCACCGTACCGCCAAGCGATACGATAAGGGATAGCTCATCCTCGGTTTGATCGGTGGTATGCTTTACCTTGAACACCCTTTCCGCCAGCGGTGATTTCTGCATTACGTAGCCTTGGCTCGTTGAAAGGATCTCATACCCCGTTCCCTTGAGCACCGTGATATCCTGCACGATGATCTGACGGGAAATGTTGAATGTCTGTGCAAGCTCGCCGCCCGAGATGGGCTCCTTAGCGGATAACAGTAAATTGACTATGGCTTTTCTTCGTTCGGCTACCTTCATACGTCCTCCTTAAATGGCGTGGAGATGCTTCAGTGAGAGGTCAAGAATGGGGGAGGAGTGCGTCAGCGCTCCGCTGGAAATGTAATCGACACCGATATCGACAAGGCGTGCTACGTTTTCTCTTGTGACGTTACCGCTGCATTCGGTCTCAGCCTTGCCGCGGCAAAGCTCCACTGCCTGCTTCATATCCTCTATGCTCATGTTGTCAAGCATAATGATATCCGCACCTGCCTCAAGGGCTTCCCTCAGCATATCAAGGTTCTCAACCTCGATCTCAATCTTGCGAACGAAGGGGGCGTATTCCTTTGCCATTCTGACTGCTTCCTTGACACCGCCTGCCGCGCCGATGTGGTTATCCTTAAGCAGGATACCGTCGCTTAGGTTATATCTGTGGTTGTAGCCGCCGCCAACCTTGACCGAGTATTTCTCAAAAATTCTCATATTGGGGGTCGTCTTTCTCGTATCAAGAAGCTTGGTCTTGGTGCCCTTGAGCAGATCTGCGATCTCTCTTGTATACGTGGCGATACCGCTCATTCTTTGCAGGTAGTTGAGCGCGGTTCTCTCGCCCGAGAGAAGCACACGAATGTCACCGCGAACAAGACCGAGCTTCTCGCCTTTTCTTACGGTGTCACCGTCCTTGCAAGAGAAGATAACCTCAGTCTTTTCATCAAGAAGCTCGAATACTCTCTTGAACACCTCAAGACCTGCAATCACGCCGTCCTGCTTACAGATAAGATCGACCTCTCCTGCCTGATCATGAGGCATAACGGAATTGGTGGTAATGTCCTCGCTTGTGATGTCCTCACGCAGAGCCTGTAGGATCAGCTCATCGGCATTCATTTTCATTGTGATGTTATTCATGGCTCATTCTCTCCCTTTCGATAGCCGCCAG
>SVTU01000011.1:0-8492 GCA_015063655.1 Oscillospiraceae bacterium | reverse complement strand
AACGGAATTGGTGGTAATGTCCTCGCTTGTGATGTCCTCACGCAGAGCCTGTAGGATCAGCTCATCGGCATTCATTTTCATTGTGATGTTATTCATGGCTCATTCTCTCCCTTTCGATAGCCGCCAGAACGGCCGCTTTATATTCTTCTTTATAGTTTACATATTTCGATTCGTCAACGGTAATTTCGGATTTGTCTGTCAGCGGCTCATAGCCCTCTATGATGTGCTTTGCGGCACGCTTAGCAAAAACAAGGCTTTCAAGCAGCGAATTGCTGGCCAGGCGATTTCTGCCGTGAACGCCGTTGCAGGCCGTCTCACCCGCCGCATACAAACGGTCCATGGAGGTCTTGCTGTATCTGTCCACGTCGATGCCGCCCATAAAGTAGTGTTGAGAGGGTACAACGGGGATCGGTTCTTTGGTCGCATCGTAACCTTCTTCAAGACAACGCTGGTAGATGTTCGGGAAGTGTGTTTGGATCTCTTCCGTAGGGATCGGTGCCATCGAGAGCCACACGTGCTTGCTTCCTTCCTTTTTCATTTCTGCAAAAATGGCGTTGGCTACCACGTCACGGGGCAATAGCTCGTTGACAAAGCGTTCCCCCTTGGAGTTGAGCAGGATCGCGCCCTCGCCGCGCACCGACTCGGAAATAAGAAACTCTCTGCTTCCTTCCTTTTCGGTATAGAGCGTGGTGGGGTGGATCTGAATATAATCGATGTGCTGAAGCTTGATGCCGTATTTGAGAGCAAGTGCGATGGCATCGCCCGTCAGGTGCTTGTAGTTTGTGGAATGCTCAAAAATGCCGCCGATACCGCCCGTAGCAAGAACGGTATAATCCGCTTGGATCGCGGAATACTCACCGTTTTCATCGTGCCCGATGATACCGTGGCATTCGTTACCGTCGCAAATAAGGTCAACCATCGTGTAATTTTCGATGATGGTAATATTTTCTCTGTTTCTTGCTGTCTCGAGCAGGTGAGAGGTGATCTCCTTACCCGTTTCATCCTCGTGGAACAGAATACGACCGTGCGAATGTGCCCCCTCACGGGTGTAAACGAATTCCTCACCGTTTTTCTCAAAGCGAACGCCTAAGGAGACAAGATCCGAGATGACCTCCTGCGAGGAGTGGATCATAATATGTACGGAATCGGGATTATTCTCATAGTGTCCCGCCTTCATCGTGTCCTCATAGAAGGAATCGTAGTCATCCTCGTCACGCAAAACGCAGATACCACCCTGCGCCAAAAAAGAATCGCTTCTGCGAGCCTTATTTTTCGTTACGATCAGTATGTTCTTTTCTTTTGGTAAATTCAAGGCACAATATAAGCCTGCCACACCGCTACCGACAATGACAATATCCGTTTTCATGTTCTCACCTTCCTAACTCAAGCATTCGATCCAGAGGCTTTCTCGCTTGTTCGGCGATTAATTCGTCCACAAACACCTCGTTGTTTTCCTTTTGCAGAACGGAGAGGATGCTCTCAAGCGTATTCAGCTTCATATCCGCACAGCACGGATGTGGCTCGGGATAGAAAAACCTCTTGCTTGGATTGTCTGTTATGAGCTTGTAGTCCACGCCGTCCTCGGTGCAGATGATGAACTCCTCAAGAGGGCTCTTGGATGCGTAATCGATCAGCTCTGCCGTGCTTCCGATCACGTCGGATATCTCCAGCAGCTCCGGCTCACATTCAGGATGAATGAGGATAGGGGCTGACGGATGCTTTTTCTTTTGCTTCAGAAGCTGATCCCTTGTGATCGCCGCATGGATCGGGCAACAGCCGTCGTTGACGATGATATTCTTTTCGGGAACCTGCTTGGCAACAAAGCTTCCAAGATTACGGTCGGGAATAAAGAAGAGGTTTTTGTTCGGCAAGGCCTTGACGATCCGTACCGCATTGGAGGATGTAACGCATACGTCACTCCGGCATTTCAGCTCTGCTGTGGAATTGATGTAGCACACAACGGCGAGATCGTCATACTGCCTTCGCATGTCTTCTATTTTTCCCTCTGCCACCATGTGGGCCATCGGGCAGTCGGCCGTAAGGTCGGGCATCAAGACCTTTTTATCGGGATTGAGAAGCTTGGCGCTCTCTCCCATAAAGGATACACCGCAAAATACGATGATATCCGCCGTGCTTGCCTTAGCAGCCTTGGCAAGATAGAAGGAGTCGCCTACGTAGTCGGCGATCTCCTGCGTTTCTGCAGGGGCATAGTAGTGGGCGAGGATCACGGCGTTTTTCTCTTTTTTCAGCTTTTGAATTTCGTTTTTGATTGCTTCTTTCATAACAGCCTCGCAGTGGATTGCATTTTGATCCTCGACATTATACCACGAAATTTGTCATCTGTCAAGTTCTCTGTCAAGTTTTTTGAAATTTTTCATTTGCTATTGACAGAGAGGGGCAAATGTGATATAATATCCATAATTGAAAAGATGCAGAGATTTGGAGATGCGTAAAAATGCGAGACGGCTGTCCCGTATTTTTGTGCATCCTCTTTTTTTGTGTCGGTATCAAAAAAGAAAGGCAGAGAATTATGTACGACGTAGTAGTAATCGGTGCAGGCGTGGTTGGCGGTATGATCGCACGCACGCTTGCCAAGTATGACCTGAGGGTCGTTCTTCTGGACAAGGAAAACGACGTAGCCATGGGCGCAACCCGTGCCAACAGTGCCATCGTTCATGCGGGCTTTGATGCCAAGGTTGGCAGTATGAAGGCGAAAATGAACGTCAGAGGCTCGGAGCTGATGCCCACCGTCACCCGAGAGCTTGGCGTTAAGTATCGCAACAACGGCTCTCTTGTGGTGGCCTTCGAGCATGAGCGTGCCGAGGTTGAGGCCATTTTGGAGAGAGGAAAGCAGAACGGCGTGAAGGGCCTGCGCCTGTTGGAGAAGGACGAGCTGTTTGCCATGGAGCCCCATCTTAACCCCGACCTGACCTGCGCACTCTACGCCCCTACGGGTGCTATCGTATGTCCGTATGAGCTGACCATCGCCGCTGTCGGCAACGCCATGGACAACGGGGCAGAGCTGATGCTTAACTTCTGCGTGTGCAACATAGAGAAGAAGGACGGAGCATACACGGTCTATGCCGAGGACGGCAGAGCCGTGAGCGCACAGTACGTGGTCAACAGTGCAGGACTGTACGCCGACCGTATCGCCGCTATGACGGGCGACGGAGACTTTACCGTAACCCCTAGACGCGGTGAGTACATGGTGCTTGATAAGGAAGTGGGCGACTTTACGGACAAGACCATCTTCCACACCCCCACCAAGATGGGTAAGGGTATTCTGGTATCTCCCACGGTGGACGGCAACCTGCTGCTTGGACCCACCGCTGTGGATATTGAGGACAAGGAGAACAATGCCACCACGGCTGAGGGCTTTGCCACCATCTACGACAAGGCAGGAGAGAACGTGGCCAACATTCCGTATTTCAAAACGATCACATCCTTCTGCGGTCTGCGTGCCGTGGGCAGCACGGGCGACTTTATCATCAAGAGCCGTGACGGCGTGGTGACCTTAGGCGGCATCGAGAGCCCCGGCCTTTCCTCTGCCCCCGCTATCGCCGAATACGTGGTTGAGCTTCTCTCGGGCATGGGCATGAAGACCGAGGAGAAGGCCGATTACAACCCCATTCGCAAGCCTGCTCATGCCTTCCGTGAGATGACGGCCGAGGAAAAGAACAAGATCATCGAGAAGGATCCCCGCTACGGACGCATCGTGTGCCGTTGCGAGGGTGTGACAGAGGGAGAGATCGTGGCCGCCATCCATCAGAATCCCGGTGCCACCGACGTTGACGGCATCAAGCGCAGAACCAGAAGCGGTATGGGTCGTTGCCAGGGCGGCTTCTGCTCTCCCATGGTCGTGTCGATCCTCTCGCGTGAGCTGAACATTCCTTTTGAGCAGGTCACCAAGTTTGGCCGTGGCTCTGTGATCAATTACGGAAAGACGAAGGGGGATAACTGATATGAATCAGAAGGTTGATTTGGTCATTGTCGGCGGCGGCCCTGCCGGCATGAGCGCTGCCGTGGCAGCCTATGATGCGGGCATTCGCAGCATCTTGATTTTGGAAAGAGACAAGGCACTTGGCGGCATTCTGCGCCAGTGCATTCACAACGGCTTTGGTCTGCACCGCTTCAAGGAGGAGCTGACGGGTCCCGAGTACGCCTACCGCTACGAGCTTCAGGTCAGAGAGAGACAGATCCCCTTTAAGCTGAACACCATGGTGCTGGATATTGCCCCCAACAAGGTGGTAACCGCTATGAACAGCGAGGATGGCATGTTCACCATCGAGGCAAAGGCCATCATTTTGGCCATGGGCTGCCGTGAGCGTCCGAAGGGTGCGCTCAACATTGCGGGCTACCGTCCGTCGGGTATCTTTACGGCGGGAACGGCACAGAAGTTTGTGAACATGGACGGCTATATGCCCGGTAAGAAGGTCGTGATCTTAGGCTCAGGTGATATTGGTCTGATCATGGCAAGAAGAATGACCCTGGAGGGTGCCGAGGTCAAGGCTGTGTGTGAGCTGATGCCCTATTCGGGCGGTCTTGCACGTAACATTCAGCAGTGCCTGCACGACTTTGATATTCCGCTGATGCTGTCTCATACCGTGGTGGAGATCCACGGCAAGGACAGAGTGACGGGCGTGACCATTGCCAAGGTGGACGAGAGACGCAAGCCCATTGCCGAAACCAGACAGTACATAGAGTGCGATACGCTGCTGCTCTCCTGCGGCTTGATCCCCGAAAACGAGCTGACCAAGAGCGCAGGCATTCCGCTTGACCGTGTGACCAACGGTGCGGTGGTCGACCAAAACAGAGAGACCTCGACCGAGGGTATCTTTGCCTGCGGCAACGTGCTTCACGTGCATGACCTTGTGGACTACGTGTCCGAGGAGGCCGATATTGCGGGACGTGCCGCTGCGGCGTATATCAACGGAGGGCGTGTGTCCGACAGAAGCGTTCGCCTCGTGACCGATGGTAAGATCCGCTACACCGTGCCTCAGAAGATCACGGCCGAGCAGGATCTGACGGTTTATTTCCGTGTGGCTGACGTTTACCGTGACGTGACTATCACGGTGTGTGACGGTGAGCGTGTCATTCTCTCCAAGAAGAAGGCAAAGGTTGCTCCCGGTGAGATGGAAACGGTAACGCTGAAGGCAGATATGATCCGTGGCTTGACCACCGATACGCTGACCTTTGGCTTGGCATAATGGGAAAGGAACGGTGAAGAACATGATTCGTGAATTGACCTGTATCGTATGCCCCAAGGGCTGTCAGCTTAAGGTAGAGCTGGAGGGTAAGGAGGTTTTGTCCGTCAGCGGACACACCTGCCGCCGCGGCGAGGAGTACGCCAAGGCGGAGTGTGTGGCACCGATGCGCACACTGACCACCACCGCTCCTCTTGTGGGCGGCGGCGTGATCCCCTGCAAGACCGACCGCACCATTCCCAAGGAGCTGTTGTTCGACTGCATGAAGGTCGTCAACGAGGCCCGTGTGCCTGCCAACGTCAAGGCGGGTGACGTGATCGTGGAGAATATCCTCGGTACGGGGGCCAACGTGGTGGCAACGGCAAACGCATAAAACAGACAAGGGACTGAGCCGTTACGGCTCAGTCCCTTGTCTGTTTTATGATGATTTAACCCATGAGGTCGTCGAACTTCGATTGCTGATAGGTGTTAGCGTCGGCGGGAGCGGTGATCTTGGCGACGTTATCGTAAGAGAATGTCGCACTCATGCTACACGTTACGTTGCAGGTTTCGCCCGCTACGGTTACCGAGTAAACACAGGTCATAGCCATGGACTCGTACTTACCGTCGCTCAAGGTGATAACGAACGAAACGTCGCTGACGGTAGCCTTACCCTTGACAGCGTTAAGAGAATCTGCCATCATGTCATTCAGCTCCTTGATGCCGTCATCGCTGATGCCGTTACAGGTGATGTACTTTTTGCCGTCCTTTTTCTCAACGGTCAGCTCTTCGAAATCTTCGGGATCGACCATCATTTCGGCATTGTTTTCTTCCATAAACTCTTCATACTGCTCCTGACTTAGGTCGGCCTTCATCTTCGTGCTTTGTCCCAACATTTCAATGTTGTAGTACATGACCATATCAGCCACGGTAATATTGATGTCGGCGGTATAGCCCATCATCTCCATGCTCATATCCATGGCAACGTTTTTACCGTCCACGGTTACGGGGAACTCCATGTTCATGGCAGAGAAAATTTTGTTGATATCTTTGTTATCTGTCTCAAAATCCATCTTCATGGTCATGGTGTAAGGGGCTTCCTCCAGGGCGGCATCGGCTTTTTCAAGCATTTTTTCCGCATTATCGCAGGAAACCAGCATGCCGCACATCAGCAAGCAAGCTATCACAACTGCTAAAATTTTTTTCATGTTCTGTATTCCTTTCACAGTCAAATTCGAATCCCGCACCCTGTGAGGCGTTCATCTATGCATATTATATCACGTTTTTGGGCATTTGTCAAGCCTTTGCAGAGTAGAAAAAAGTATAATTGGATGGCACATGCTTCCCATAATGAACATGGAAGGCGCAAGACGAGGCGTTTTTTAAGAATTCTGTCTAATAGGCTTGCGTGATGACGTGATTTGTGGTAAAATAAAGAAAACTCTTGGATAAGGAGAAACGATATGACGTTTGATATTAACAGTCCGATTTTGTTTGCGCTGGTCGCTCTGATCATTGCGGCCGTGTTGGCGCAGTCCGTGTTTTTCTTGGTCAAGGCCTGGCGGCGAGGCGTGGCGATCGGTATGGAGAAAAAGAAGCTCCGCCGTATTGCCGCCACGGCGGCAGTCTTTACGATCGCCCCCGCTGTGGCGATCGTGATTAGCGTGATCACGCTGGCCAAGGACCTCGGGCTTCCGTTGCCGTGGCTGCGCCTGAGCGTGGTTGGCTCGCTGTCCTATGAAACGATAGCCGCCGCCAATGCTGAAAGCGCCATGGGGTTGACCTTCGGTCAAGCCCCCGATCTTACTGCTACCCAGTACGTGACCATCGCCTCTGTGATGACGCTGAGCATTATGGTGGGCATTTGGCTTGTGCCCGTGCTTTGCAAAAAAATGCAAAATCAGATGGTGGTGCGTGAGCAGAAGGATAAAAAATGGGCAGACATCATGTCGGCCGCCATGTTTATCGGTATGATCTCTGCCTTTGTGGGATACGTGTTCTGCGACGTGTCTACGGTGCTTCAAGGCTCTACGGCAGGCTTGATTCCCGTTTGCGTGATGGCGGTATCCGCTTTGGTGATGCTGCTGTCGGGCTTGCTTGTCAAGGTGCTGAAGGTGCAGTGGATTTCGGATTACGCTTTGCCCGTGAGCCTGCTTTCGGGCATGGCAAGTGCCATTCCGATCACGGCTTGGCTAGGCTAAGGAGGAAAGAAAATGAAAAAGAATACAACGTATATGGATAGCGTTCACACGTGGGGACGCATTTGGAATCTTTCCATGATGTTGATCTTGCTGGCATTCCCCGTTGTGGTTTGCCTTCTTTATGGCGTGCTTCCTGATTGGAAGGGCTTGGTGCTCGGCTTGTTCGCTACCGCTCCCATGTACTGGGCGGTTGGTGTGATCGAAACGATTACATACATTCCCATGCTGGGTGCAGGCGGCTCGTATCTGTCGTTTGTAACCGGTAATATATCTAGTCTCAAGCTTCCGTGTGCCATCAATGCCTTAGAGCAGACGGGCGTAAAGGCAAGCTCGGAGGAGGGCGAGGTGGTATCCACCGTTGCCATCGCCGTATCCAGCATTGTGACCACGCTGATCATTTTGCTTGGCGTGATCCTGATCGTTCCGCTCTCCCCGCTTCTCTCCGCCCCCGTGCTGGCACCTGCCTTTGCGCAGATCCTGCCCGCTCTCTTCGGCGGACTTGGCGTGGTGTTCGTGTCGCGAAATTGGAAGATCGCCATTGCACCCGTAACGCTGATGCTGATTTTGTTTGTTTGCGTGCCTGCGCTCAATGCGGGTACGGTGGGCATCATGGTGCCCGTTGGCGTGGTATTTACCCTGCTTGTGAGCCGACTGATGTATAAAAAGGGTTGGCTGAATTAACAAGGGTGCCTCACCTTTGGCAAGACCGAAAAAGTCCGTAAAAACAGCAAAAAACTATCTCAGATACGCCTCAAACGTACATGAGACAGTTCGCGGCTTAATGGTTCAAGCCCATTGGGGCTGTTTGTACACCTCACATCCCCGAGAACGACGCTTCTTGCTCAAATCTGCCTATTCTCTAAAAATGGCTGTCTCAAATTGCCCATTTGAGACAGCCACTTTTTTATACTTTGGCGGGTGCTTTGGCAAGTACACGGTAGCTTGTGATGTCGGTATGCGTTTCGCCGTCGATCTGCAGGGGTGTGGGCTTATCGAAGGTAACGGTGATGTCATGTCCCTCGTGCACGGCTACCATTTTGGTGTGCTTGATATGCTCGCCCTTGAAGATGGAGGGGAAGGCCATCAGCGTTCTCAGGCTGCCCGAGCC
>SVTU01000153.1:1277-2700 GCA_015063655.1 Oscillospiraceae bacterium | reverse complement strand
GACGTACCTTTCAGCACCCGAAGCCCACGGTTAGCAAAGATATAGTCGATCTTCTCCTTCGGCTCGTTGCTCGGAAAGGTACGTCCGTCACCGTCAAGAAGAACGGCGGTATCGGTCAATACCCGAGATATCCTTGCGATATAGGTAGAATCGGGCGTGACGTTGAAGTCGCCCATCAGAACAAGGGGGGTGGTAGCCTGCTCGGCAAGTCGGCACACGGTGTCCGTAGCCAAGGCCTGCTCAACATCATACAAGCCGAAGTGCGTCACAAGCACACTCAGCTCCCGTCCGTCCACAGACAGCACAACGCTCAGCACCACTCTGTCCTCGTATTTCTCTCCCTCAATGCGTTCCTCTGCGGGAACGGCAAGCGGAACGGTCGTACAGGAGAGAATGGGATAACGGCTAACAATGGCGTTGCCGTACTCGCCGCCCTTGTGGTCAATGGCACGGGCGAAGGCATAGTAAAAGCCCAAGCGCTCGGCAATGACCCTTGCCTGATGGCAAAGCCCCTCCACATTTTCCTGATTGCGCACCTCGTTAAGACCGCAAATATCCAAGCCCATATCGGCAATGGCATCGGCCACAGCCACAAGATCGATACGCTCCTCGCCCGTTGCCAGCCGCGTGGGATAATGCGCTCCGTGCTGAATGTTAAATGTTCCTACTTGCAGTGTCATGCTTCTGTTTCTCCCTTCAGGATAATGTCGGCACAGATTGGATCATGATCGGATAAATACATTCCCTCGTGCCCGTCATTCCACACACGCACCCCGCAGGGGGTGACGTCGGTGTTAGCCAATATGTAATCGATCTTATGGGCAGGTGCGTCCTCGCCGCCAAAGGCGTGGAAGGAGCACGCCACGGCTTCGGTAAGGTTACCATTCTGATGCTCTCCATGACTTCTCCTTTATTCCGATCTGACCTCAACGATCCTGCCGCCACCCACCACGACGTCGCCATCGTACAGCACCACCGCCTGTCCGCAGGTAATGGCTCGCACAGGCTCGTCAAAGATGACGTGAAGCAGCCCGTCGGCGTCAACGTACGCCTCGGCAGGCGCCTCACGGTGGCGGTAGCGCACCTTGGCGCAAAGCCGTCTCGTATCCCGCATGCTCTCGCAGTCGATGAGATTCACGCCGTCCGCCACCAGATGGCGGGCATACAGCCCCTCGGCAGGGCCAAGCACAACGGTGTTCTTGATGGGGCAGAGCGCCTGCACGTACAGCGGCGTGTGAATGCCAAGTCCCAGGCCCTTGTGCTGACCCACCGTATAGCGGTACAGACCCCGATGCTGTCCCAGCACCCGCCCCTCGGTGTCAACAAAATCACCGCAGGGCATGGGCTTGCCCGCCAAGCGGTCGATCACGCTTACGTAATCGCCGTCAGGCACAAAGCAAATATCCTGGCTGTCCTTTTTATG
>SVTU01000153.1:0-1177 GCA_015063655.1 Oscillospiraceae bacterium | reverse complement strand
ATCCACGCTGTTTGTTTTCTGTGTTCCATTTTCGTCTCCTTGGCCTGCTTTTATGCTAAAAATGCAATGCTTTTTGCCGAAAATGACATGGAAAAAGCATAGCACGCATGCTATAATAAAGCTACAAGCATAGTATACCACGGCAATTAACCCGTGTCAATCAAAAAATCGGATCAAGAAAGGAAACCACGATCATGGAAATCGGAGCACAGATGTTTACGGTCAGAAAGACCTGCCAAACGCTTGAGGAGCTTGACGCCACGCTCGGCCGCATTGCCGAGATCGGCTACCGCAACGTACAGGTCTCGGGCACGTGCGCCTATGAGGGCGAATGGATGGCCGCCGCCTTGAAAAAGCATGGGCTGAGCTGTGTGATCACGCACTATAACAAGGACGAGCTGGTGGCCGATGCCGCCGCCGTGATCGCCAAGCATAAGGCCATAGGCTGTGCGTATATCGGCCTTGGCGCTTACAAGGATATTTTTGCCAATCTCGACGCCTTCGATCGGGAGCTTCGCCCCGTGATGGAGAAGGTAAGAGATGCGGGCTGCTTGTATATGTACCACAATCATGGCAAGGAGTTTGAAAAGCTGCCCGACGGACGCACGGTGCTGGAATACCTGCGTGACACCTACGCCCCCGACCTGCTCGGCTTTACGCTGGACACCTATTGGATCCAGCACGGCGGTGCTTCGCCCGTTGACGTTATGCGTGCCTTTGCGGGCCGTATCCCCTGCGTGCATTTCAAGGACATGGGATACCTCGGCAAGGAGCAAAAGATGCTTGCCGTGGGCGATGGCAACATTCGATTTGAGCCCATCATCAACGCCTGTGCCGACGGCGGAACCAAATACATCCTCGTAGAGCAGGACGATTGTAACGGAGAGGATCCCTTGGACTGCCTCAGAAGAAGCTATCGGTATCTTACCTCTCTCGGCCTGCGCTGAGTGAGTGCCTCACGCAGGGTCACACTCATTCGCTTGCGAATGAGCTTGCCAAAGCAAGAGCAGCGAGAAGCCTTGAAAGACTTCTCGCTGCTCTTGTTTCCCACTTACGGATACATTTGATTGCAGGACAGGTAATTATACAGCATCTCGCCGTGGTTTTGCTCTTCCTTCTGAATGTGCGAGAGCGTGTCACGCAGAACGGGACTGCAAAATTCAAACACACCCGTGTT
>SVTU01000010.1:7580-20367 GCA_015063655.1 Oscillospiraceae bacterium | reverse complement strand
GCAAAGCAGATACAGCGGCACGCTGAGCAACAGGCGTGTGCGGCGTGTGCGTGCGCCCGTTACGGCGGGCACGGCAACCGCCGTGCCGAGCAGGCACAGTGTGGGCAATATGTCATTCAGATACCGCAGGTTGACGCCCGCCAAGCAAAAGTCGGCAAAGGCAACGGCCACCGAGAGGACCACACCGAGCAGTACGGCCCACAGCAGGGGGCGGTCACGCCGCACGGCGGGGTGTGCCGCGGCGGGCAGAGCGAGGGGCAAACCAAAGCAGAACGCACCAACGGTAGCCTCGGCGTACACGTAGCGGTGTGCCGTGGAATAGGAGATAAATTGACGGTCGGGCCACAGGCTTCCCTCTACCCTTACGGGGGCTTGCACGAAATAGGCGCGCAGGGCATCGGGCAGGTAGCGAATATCCAGGCGGTTTCGGGCAATATCCGATACCGTAAGCTGATATTCTGCCCCAAAGGACAAGGGCGAGCCGAAGCGCACGGCGTTATACAAAAGAGTAAGCCCCGCTCCCGCACAGAGGATCAGCACAAGGGGACACAGAGACAGCAGGCGGGCATACGCCCGCTCCCGACAGGCGTGCCAAGCAAAGCAGACAAGGAAGGGGGCGGCCGTAAGGCACATCAGGGCGGCCGTGGGGCGTGACCATACGCACAGCACGCCGCACAGTGCGGACAGAGAAAGCAGAACGGTGCGGCTTCCCTGCCCCGATGCCCGCAGGCCACGAAGCATAAGGAACACAAAGCCCGAGCCGTAGGCCGTGGCACTCAGCACGGCTACGTAATAAAAATCGGCAAAGCACAGCGCAGGATAGACGGCGGCAAAGAACAGAGCGATGCCGCACGCCACCGACAGCACGCTTCCCGAGGCTTGTCCCGCTCGGCACAAAAGCTCACGCAGAGCCAGCCATAAAAGCACGGTGGCAAGCATGCCCAAAAGCAGGGAGGCGAGCGTGGCGGTGGGCATGACGCCAAACAAAAGGCAGATTGGCAGATAGACCGTCAGCACGGGGGCTGTTCCAAAATAGGAATAGTACCGCCCCTCGTACAAGGCTCTGTCCCAAAGAAAGGACACGCCCTGCCGCTCTGACGGCTCGTAGGGATTATCTAAGGCGAGAAGCTCCGCAGAGGGCGTGACGTCAAGGGCGATCTGTCCCTTGAGAAAGGCGTCTGCCTGCTGAGCATAGGGGTCGGCCGCCGCGACAGAGGCAAGGGGATACGGCACGATGAGGCGTGCGGAGCGCAGGGGCAGACAGCACAGAAGCAAGCAAAAAAGAACGGCCAGAAGCCACAGCAGTGCCTGACGGTGCAGGATCAAACGCTGTTTGATCCTTGCGATGCATGCTGCTTGCTTCATGGCCGTTCCCTCCGTTCTGATGGATTACCGAAAATACTGCTTGCGGATCGCCTCGGTGACGATGCGCCGAGCGTCCTCAATATCGTGTGCCTCAATGCCACAGCCCGCGGCACGGCGATGCCCGCCGCCGCCAAGCGAAGCGCAGATGGCGGCCACGTCAAGGTCGACGTTGGCTCTCATAGAGACACGGAAGTGTGGCTCGGCCGTGGGCTGTCTGACCGCAAAGGCGATCTGCACCCCGTGCAGGGTGCGGGGAATGTCGATCACGGTTTCCAGATGCTCGTCGAGCAGACCGAGAGCGGTTTTTCGTTCATAGGAGAAGGCAACGCTTGCCACACGTCCGCCCTCTGCCAGCACAAGCGTTGCGGCCGCCTCTCGCTCGGCGGTGAGCTGCTCGATGCTTTTGGATTCATACAGACGGTGGTTGATGTCCGCTCCGTCGACGCCCTGCTCTAAGAGGCGAGCGACGGTGCGAAGCGTTTTCGGGGTGACGTTGGCGTAACGGAACGCACCCGTGTCCGAGCTGATGGCCGCATACAGTGCGGTGTATACCTCGCCCCCGACGTGCGACAGCACGCCTCGGCGCAGCAGCTCCTCGGAGATATCGAAGATCAGCTCGCCCGTGGCGGCGGCGTGAGGATCGACAAAGGCGTCGGCATAGCGCACGCCTGACTCGTGATGGTCGATCATGGCGACAAGACGGTCTTTGACGGCCTCATACAGTGAGCCGAGCTGGCTCGGCGAGGCGGCATCCACGCTGACGGCACGCTCATAGGAGGCAATGGCCTCGGGGGGCAGACAAACGGTGCTTTGGACGTTTCCCATCAGGAAGCGCAGGCGCTCGGGAACCTCGTCGGCGCAGGCGCAATCTGCCTCGATGGCGGCGGCACGCAGCAACGCACGCAGGGCAAACGCCGAGCCAACGGCATCGGCATCGGGCCGGGCGTGAAAGACGATGAGTGTGGGGCGAGGCTCTGTGAGGATATCGCAAAGCCCCGACAGATCAAGCGTTCTCATGGTCATCTTGGCTTTCCTCGCTCTCCTCGGCGTACTCGATGGACGACAGAAGCTTGGAGATGTGCGCACCGTGGGCGATGGAGTGGTCCTCAATAAAGGTCAGCTCGGGCGTCATGCGCAGATTGAGACGCTTGGCAAGCTGGGTGCGGATATAGCCCGCACAGGAGCGCAGTCCCTGCCCGATGGTTTTGGGATCGCCCGAAAGGGCGGAATAGTAGACCTTGGCATATTTGAGATCGGCGGTGGCGTCCACAGCCATGACGCTGATGAACTGACCGCTGATGCGAGGGTCCTTGACCTCTCGCAGAATATCGGCAATTTCCTTTTGCATTTCGTCGTTGATACGACCCTTTCTGTATTGTGCCATGTGATACCTAACCTTTCGTTTCGTTACGTATATTGTAACACAGTTTGTGCCGCTTGGCAAGAGGATTATGCGAAAACACGGTGCAGGCGCAGGGCGGTGCTGTACGTATATTGCAAGCTGCCCTCGGTGCAGCCTCTTGCTCGGTAACCGAGAGCGGACAGTTCCCTGCCCCCGATGAGAACGTCGCCAACGCTCTCGGTGTGTCCCTCGGTGATGCTGTCAGCACACTGTGAGGCACGGGAAAGCGAGGAAAGCTCGGACAGGACCGCTTCGCCAAGCTGTGAGGGGATATGCATCGACACAAGCAGGGGCGTGCCGTGCCGATCCGATAGGCGTGACAACGTGTCCTTGGTGGGCGCGCCCGCAAGCTCGGCAAACAAAAGGCGGTTGCCCTGTCCGTCGGACAGATACGCCGAGGTCAGCACGCCCTCCTGCGACGGGTCGGCGAGGACGGCCGAGGCAAAGATATCCTTACGGAACAGCAGGCGAGAGCCGTTTGACAGCGCAAGCGTTCCATAGCTTGCCGAAAACTGCTCCGAAAGGAGAGACAGTACGTCAGGCGTTAAGCCCCCAAGGTGAATGAGAGCGGCGTTGTCCTCTTGAAGCGAGATGATGACGTCATGTAGCTCGGTCAGTGTGGGGGTGGCGGCAAAGAAACGGCCCGAGAGCGTCAGCTCCTCGGTGCTGTAGCTGACGGATAGCGGCTCGGGCAGGACTGCGGCTACCGTATCCTTGCCCACCGTGGGAGACAAAAGAGCGAGCAGACGCTCTGCGGCAAGAGACAGCCCGTACGCCTCGGCACTGCGCAGAGAGACACGGGGCGATTCGTCCGCCACTGCGGCTTCACCGCGCTCCGCACCCTCGGCGCAAAGGGCGATGTGATACTGACCCTGCTTTAGCTCGCTCTGTGCATGCAGGGGCAGAACAAAGCCCGTTTGCTCGGCAAGAGAGAGACGCAGGTCAGCGGCCGCCTGCTTCTGTTGCTCGGTCTCGTAGGATATAGCGTAATGGGACAGCGGGATACCGCACAGCGTGATCTGCCGAGCGGGATATGCGGCACGCACCGTTCGCTCCTCCTGCCAGTCGGGTGACACCGACGTAAGCAGGGGTAAAAAATCCTTTTCAAACAGGGATATGGCAAGAAGCGTTTCTTGCTCGGTGTGGGCCGCCAGCACGGCGTGCGTAGGCTCGCACACGACGGCATAATCACGGTAGCGCAGGTCCGAGAGGACCGCTTGCGTTTGCACTGCCTTTGTAGGACCAACGTATACGGCGAGCGTATGCTCGTCCTCGGCAGGCAGAGCGGTAAAATCAAAAACAGGCTCGCACGGCACATCGGTGCGCAGGGAGAGCGCATCGCACAGCGACCTTGCCGCCTCGTAGACGGCGGGCGGGCAGGGCGAGGGCAGTACCACGTAAACGGCATCCAGCAGCACGGGATCTGTCATGTCGTCAAACAGACCGCTGTGGTCGGCAGGCTCACCTCGGCATGCGCCAAGGGCTAAAAGCGTACCGAGAAGAAGCAGAAGAGCGGCCGTGCGCTTAGCGATAATCATATCTCTGGCCCTCTTTTTGGCACGTAAGGCGTCCGCCAAAGGTCTCTGCGACCGTATCGGTCAGAGCCTTGGCGTCTCGGCTCTTCAGGGCGATGCGCACCGTGACGTCCGCCTCGAAAACGGTGTCGTCGATCAGCGCATGGGCGGCAGACAGCAGGGGCATCAGCTTTTGGTATTCGGCATAGCTGCACCGAAGCGACAGCTCATCATAGCACTCGTAGGTGACGATGTGTGCCGCATCCAGCGCAAGCCGTGCGGCGTGTCCGTAGGCACGCACAAGACCGCCCGCCCCCAAGAGCGTACCGCCGAAATAACGGGTGACGACCACGCACACATCGTCTACACCGCTCTTGCGCAGGGTGTCCAGCACGGGCATGCCCGCCGTGCCCTGCGGCTCGCCGTCATCCGAATAGCGGGCAATGATCCCGCCCGACAGCAGATAGGCAAACACGTTGTGCGTGGCATCGGCATGCTCCTTTTTCTTTTGCTTGATAAAGGCCTGCGCCTCCTCCTCGGTCTTAACGGGCTTGGCGTAGCCGATAAACAGAGAGCGCTTTTCTTCAAACTGGTCTTTTGCCTCGCGCTCGACCGTGGTGTAAAGCTCTTTCACGCCTGTCTCTCCTTTATTCTTCCATATTTGGCGGCTCGGTGCTGTCCGCCTCGGCGGCGTAGGCACGCATCATGCCCCGTATCTTGGCATCGGCCAGCACGGTGACCTCGATGTATTCCGCTCCGTACGTTACGCCCTGTACGGTAGCATTGCGGTACAGCGTGTTGAGTGCGCCTGCGTCCTTATTGGGGATGCGGTAGGTGACGGTGCGCCGTCCCGCTCCCGCCAGCTCCTCCAAGGCACGGACGAGCAGCTCACAGCCCTGCCCCGTTTTGGCGGACAGATAGACCACACGGTCATTTTCGGCCTGCCTGCCTATGCTGGCAAGCTCTGCCGCCCCCTTATCGCATTTGTTAAAGGCGTATACGGTGGGCTTGCCCGAGGCGCCAAGCTCTGAGAGCAGTTGCTCGGTAACGGCGAGCTGAGAGCGGAACTCGGGGTCGGAGACGTCGCATAAAACGACCAGAATGTCGGCATAGCACGCCTCCTCCAGCGTGGAGCGGAAGGCACTGACAAGATGATGGGGGAGCTTATGGATAAAGCCAACGGTATCGGTGAGAAGGACCTCCTCGCCGTTGGGCAGGGTGAATTTTCTGGTGGTGGGGTCAAGGGTGGCAAACAGCTTGTCCTCGGCCAAGATCCCCGCATCGGTCAGGCGGTTGAGCAGGGTGGATTTGCCTGCATTGGTGTAGCCCACGATGGCGATCTTGACCATGCCGCTTCGGTCACGGGAGGCACGCATGGTGGCACGTGTGCGGTTCATCTCCTCGATCTGTGCCTCCAGCGCCGCCATGCGGCGCTTCATGTGGCGGCGGTCTGTCTCCAGCTTGGATTCGCCTGGGCCCCGTGTGCCGATACCGCCGCCAAGACGGGACAGCTCCCCTCCTCGGCCGACAAGGCGGGGAGCGGTGTATTTGAGCTGAGCCAGCTCGACCTGCAGCTTGCCCTCGCCCGTGACGGCGTGCAGGGCAAAAATATCTAAGATCAGCATGGAGCGGTCGATCACACGGACACGCTCGCCGAGGATATCCTCAAGGTTTCGGATCTGCGAGGGGGACAGATCGTCGTCAAATACCACGAGGTCGATCTCGTTTCGCTCGCATAGATAGGCAAGCTCACACACCTTGCCGCTCCCAAGGAGCGTGCGAGGGTCGGGGGTGGCTTTATTCTGTATCAGGCGTGCCACGGTCTCGCCCCCTGCGGTATCAAGCAGGCGGGACAGCTCGTCCAGCGAGCGCTCGACCTCCTCTGCGGCGGTCTCCTTGGTGGCAATGCCCACCAATATGGCACGGTTAATATGTTCTTCCATAGGATGCTCCTTTCAGTCAAAACAGGGGCAAGCTCTGCCGCGAACGGCACCAACTTGCCCCTTTTTGTACGGATGCTCCGTCTCGATTACTTTCCGACGTTCTCGAGTCTCTTCTTGAACTTGTCTACACGTCCGCCTGCATCAACAAACTTCTGCTTGCCGGTGAAGAAGGGATGGCACTTAGAGCAAATTTCAACGCGGATCTCGCTACCCTTGGTGGACTTGGTGGTGACGGTTTCGCCGCAGGCGCAACGGATCACGCACTCCTGATAGTTCGGATGAATTCCATTTTTCATATTCTTTTACCTCGCTAATATTATTCCGATGTTCTTTGACATCGCTTCACGAACAGAGGTATTATATCACACTTTTTTCAAGAATGCAATACCTTTTTTCAAATTTTTGCTTGAATATCGTCTCTGAGCCTTGCCATGATCTTTTTTTCCAGCCGTGAAATGTAGGATTGCGAGATGCCGAGGCGGTCGGCAACCTCCTTTTGCGTCAGCTCTCTGCCCTCCCGCATACCGTAGCGAAGCTCGATGATCTGCCTCTCTCGGTCGTCAAGCGAGGCCACGGCTCGGCGCACGGCGGCTCTCTCCTCTAAGCGCTCGATCTCAAGCACGACGTTGTCCTCTTCACTGCCGAGTACGTCCGAGAGCAGCAGCTCGTTTCCGTCCCAATCCACGTTGAGCGGCTCGTCGATGGAGACGTCACAGCGCATGCCCGCATGCTTGCGCACGTACATTAATATTTCGTTTTCGATACAGCGTGAGGCGTAGGTGGCCAGCTTGATGTTGCGGTCGGCGCAGAAGGTGCCGATCGCCTTGATCAGCCCCAGCGTGCCGATGGACACCAGATCCTCAAGGCCCGCCCCCGTATTTTCAAAGCGCTTGGCGATGTAGACCACAAGGCGCAGATTGCGCTCGATGAGGATCTGCCTTGCCTCCTCGTCGCCCGCCTCAAGGCGTGCGAGCATGACGGCCTCCTCCTCTCTTGAGAGCGGAGCGGGCAGGACGTCGGGGCCGTTGATGTAGTATACCCCTCGGCGAGGGCGCAGACGGGATAGGAAGGCAGTGAGGCGTTGCCAAAACGAACGGATAGCGGACAGCAGCATAGCGGTCTCCTTTCATAACAGTAGCGATGCGGGAACAAGGGCCCGTGCCTCGTCGGCTCCGCCGACCTCGCCCATGACCACGAGGGCGTCAGTCTCTCGGCCGTCTACTGCAAGGGTGTCGGGCCGAAGGCCCAGCAGCACGGCCTCGCCCGTGGCCGTTCGCACGGGAATGAGGCGGAAGCGAGCCGCCTCCCTCGGGGGCAGGCGGGAGAGTGTTTGCACGGCGTTGCCCGACGGGCGGATGGGCAGCAGAGGGGAGAGCGCTTCGCTCTCCACCACGATGCAGGGCTTGCCGCTGACGGGATCGCGCCACAGATTGCCCGAGTCCACGAGGGCGGTCAGCGAGAGCCGTCGGCCGCCGTAGGACAGCGACAGCGTGCAGTGGCGCACGGCACTGCGGCGGCGAAACAGCCTGCCGCCCAGCAGGGTCAGTACGCCGCCGCCGAGGGCGAGCAGAAAAAAGGCGGAGACGGACGGGGCGTCACCCCCCGACACAATGGGCAGAGAGAGGCGGTTGAGCATGTGATACAGGGCCGTCATAAAGCCCCCGAGCGCCATGGAGATGGCGAAATACAGCGCACCGTACAGCGGAATGCGGCGCCATTTTCCCGCTCCGCCATAGACGATCATGCACATAACAAGACACACGGCGGCATCCAACAAAAGGCCAAGAAGGCCCGAGGCGGGATGAAGGAGGACACATATCGTGTAAGACCCGCCAAGGGCCGAGGCAAGCAGAGAGCGCAGGGGACGGAGCCTATCGCCGAGAATGGCGGAGCAAAGAAAAAAGCAGAGGAAATCCATGCTTGTGTTGACAAGAAACAGAATGTCCACGTAAACCGTTTGCTGCATACCCTGCCCTCTCTGTCTTGGTGATGATCGTATTATAACGCATCTTTCTTGCGATCTTTGTCGTATTGTGACGGCAGGATCATTTTTTCTTCAAAAAAGACCGGCGGGCTTGCGGCAAGACAAGCGGAAAGGGGCTGTCTCACATCGTGTGAGACAGCCCCTTCAGGGGATAGGCAGATTGGATCAAGAAGCGGCATCAGAGTGCTCGGATAGACTCCACAGGCTTCTTTCTGGCCGCATTGCGCACGGGCAGGAAGGTGGCAAGAACGGCGGTGAGAATGGCAATACCGACCAAAATAATAAAGGAAGGAAGGCCAAACACGAACAGCGATGCCCCCAGCATTTCGCCAAGCTGTGCGTTAAGCACGTTGCAAAGCACGATGCTGCCTGCCGTGGAAAGCACGGTGCAGATAAAGGCGATGGTGAAGGACTCGGAGAAGAAGATCTTGAACACGTCAAGGCTTCTCGCACCCACCGCGCGGAGGATTCCGATCTCCTTCTTCTTCTGGGAGATGGATACCGAAATAAAGTTTGAGAACAGCAGAATGGCAAAGACCGCCAGCACAAGACCTACGTACAGGAAGACCTTGGAGAGGCTTTCTACCGTCTCATCCACCATCAGAAGCGTGCTGACACGGCTATCCGTGATATGCATGCGGCTGTCGTCCTCGCCGTACTCCTTGTTGCTGTAAATGGACCAAAGCGAATCGATCTGCGTCTCGGAGCCGTCGAAGGGCAGGAAAACCGTGGTGTACAGACCGTTCGGGTCTTGCTCGTATTTGGTCTCGGCCTCCTCGTAGCTGATGCTTGCCTTTTGCAGCTCCCAGGCCGCCTCGGCATCGGCATCGGGCAGATATACGATGTTCGAATCCATGACGTTTGCCACAAGCACGCCGCCGACGGTGAAGCTCTTTCCGTCATCCATCGGCACGTTCGAGCGTACGTCAAACGGAGAAAAGGTAAAGGTGACCGTCTTGGCCTCGGGCAATACGGCATCCAGCTCGGCCAAGAGGTCGCTGAAGGCCTTGCGGAATTCCTCGCTGCTCAGCGGCACGACCGTTGTTTCTCCCTTGGGATCGTCGGGGTTGACCTCCTGCCATTTGCCGCCCATCATGATCATGTTGCAAAGCTCTTCAAGCTTGGTATAATCCACAGGCTCAAAGGGGAGCGGCTGGTTGTTTTGCTGATACTCATCGATGCGATTGTTTTGCTCTTCCCTCGCATCGTCTATCTTTGCGTAGACGGCCTGCGCATACTGCTGAGCGGTGACGACCGCTCCGCTCTTGCTGCTGTCAAGATAGACAACGTCATCCTTGGCAAGCTCGGACAGCTTGGCATAGGTGCTGTTTTGATGCGGTGTGCTGTCGCCTCTTCCCTCAAAGCCGACGTAGGCGGGCAGGTATGTCTGTCCCATCATGCCCTTGAAGCCCGCGCCGTACATTTTGGATACCGAAAGAAGCTCGGAGGGGTGCAGGAAGGCCGTTGTGTGAAGCCCGTTCTCCAGCACACTGCGGAGCTGATACTCCAGCTGGGGATTGGCGGCGGCAGACTCACTGTCTTTGAGGGCGTCGAATTTCGGGTCGATCTCGCCGTCGGGAATGATGCCCACCACGGTGTAGCTCTTGTTGCCTACCACCAGCTTCTTGCCGAGCAGGTCGGAGGGCGTGTTCAGCGTCATGGCCTTGCCGTTGGTATCCGAAACGGTGCATTGCACCAGCGATTGTGCGATGTACTGGGATAGGCAGATCTCGGTTGCTGCCTCGGGGTAGCGGCCCTCAATGGTGGAACGAAGCTCGTGATCCTCGGGCAAAAAGGCAATGCTGTGTACCTCGGGGATCCAATAGGGTGCGGGGTTGGTTCTGACGGGCAAGGACAAATGCACCGCAGAAGCACCGAACACGTTTTTACCGTACTCACGGCGGAGCTCGTCGAGGTCTTCCTCGGTCAGCTCGGCGGTGTAGACGGTTTCGTACTCGTGGTTGAGACGGCCGCCATCGTACCACTTGACGTTGGCACGGTAGTTAACGGACGTGGCTATGTAGCCGGGGCCTCCGTCACGCATGGTCTGCTTGAAGGTTGCCTCGCTGTCGTAGAAATTGAGGGTGGAGAGCAGACCGAACAGAACGAACGCCACCACGCACAGCACGATGGTAAAGAACAGACGCACGGGCTTGCTCTTCAAGCCCGAAACGCCGATCTTCAAGGCGTGCTTGACGGGAAGCTTGGAGCGAAGGAAGCGGCTGTCCTCGGGACGGTAGTCCTTTCTTGGCAGGGTGCCTTCCTCGGTGTCGGCAAAGATCTCCTTGGTGCCCTCGTCGGTCATGCGGTTGACCTTCTTGAAGCTTTGCACGTCACGCTCTCCGCCCGCAATGATCACGTCGCCGCTGCGCCCGTGCAGATAGCTGCGGATCTTGGAGAAGTCATCCTCGGTCAGCTCTGCTCCGCCCTTGAGGCACAGCACGTCGCCGAGCACGCTGATGTTTTCGCTCAGCGCTTCCTTCTGCTGCTCGGTCTTGGTGACGTCGGAGAGGATCTTGCCGTCCTTCAGCTCGATGATGCGGTCGGCGTACAGCTCGGCAAATTCACGGTCGTGCGACACCACGATGACCAGCTTGTCGCTCGACAGCTTCTTGAGCGTGTCGAACACCTGCTTGCCCGTGGCGGAGTCAAGCGCACCCGTGGGCTCGTCTGCCATGATGATCTCGGGGGATTTGATCAGCGCACGGGCAATGGCGATGCGCTGCTTCTGACCGCCCGACAGCGTATTGGGCTTGCGCTTGGCAAAGCCCGAAAGATCTACCTGCTCAAGCAGAGCGGCGATCGCCTTTTTATCCTTGGGCTTTCCTTGAAGCTCAAGGGCGAGGGCAATGTTATCCTCAACGGTAAACTCGTTGAGAATGTTATATTCCTGGAAAATAAAGCCGACGTAGGTGTTGCGGTAGCTGTCAAAATCGCTCTGTGAAAAATCCTTACTGCTTCGCCCCTTGACAATGATCTCACCGTCGGTGGGGGCATCCAGTCCGCCGCAGACGTTGAGAAGCGTGGACTTACCGCTTCCGCTCTTACCCAGCAAAAACACCATGCCTCGCTCGGGGAAGCGAAGCGAAACGCCGTCCAAGGCGTGCGTGTCGGCACCGTTTTTGACCTTCGCCTTATATATCTTGGTCAGATTGCGTACCTCTAACAAAACAAATCACCTCCAAAAAAGAAAGCGGCAAAAGGGCTGGTAGGCAAAAGTCTAGAAGTCCTGTAACCGCTTTTTGTAGTTGTATTATATCAAATTCCATTTTTCCTGTCAATAGTTTTTTCTCGGGTTTTTGCGTTTTTTTGAACAGGGAAACGGCTTGACAGAGCTCGCAAGCTGTGATACAATAAAAACGGTGCTTATCCACACCTCTATTACAATAACAAAGGAGAACCAGTATGGCGAACAGATTTGTATTGAATGAGACCAGCTACCACGGCAAGGGCGCCATTGCCGCCGTTGCCGCCGAAATCACGGCACGTGCCTTCCGCAAGGCCTTTGTATGCTCCGACCCCGACCTTATTAAGTTCGGCGTTACCAAAAAGGTAACCGACGTGTTGGATGCCGCCGCTATCCCGTATGAGATTTACAGCAACATTAAGCCCAATCCCACCATTGAGAACGTACAGACGGGCGTTGCCGCCTTCAAGGCCAGCGGCGCCGACTGTATCGTAGCCATCGGCGGCGGCTCCTCCATGGACACCGCCAAGGCCATCGGTATTATCATTGAGAATCCCGAATTTGCCGACGTCCGCTCGCTGGAGGGCGTAGCCCCCACCAAGAACAAGTGTACCCCCATTATTGCCGTTCCCACCACCGCCGGCACGGCAGCCGAGGTTACCATCAACTACGTGATCACCGATGCGGAAAACAACAGAAAGATGGTGTGCGTTGACGTACACGATATTCCCGTTGTGGCCGTGGTCGACCCCGATATGATGGCCTCTATGCCCCGTGGGCTTACCGCCGCTACGGGTATGGATGCCCTGACACACGCCATTGAGGGCTATATCACCAAGGGCGCATGGGAGATGAGCGACATGTTCCACATCAAGGCGATCGAGCTGATCGCAAAGCACCTGCGCGGCGCCGTGGACAACACCCCCGAGGGCAGAGAGGGCATGGCTCTCGGCCAGTACGTAGCAGGCATGGGATTCAGCAACGTAGGACTTGGCATCGTTCACTCCATGGCTCACCCCCTGGGTGCGCTGTATGACACGCCTCACGGTGTGGCCAATGCCATCATCCTGCCTACCGTTATGGAATATAACGCGCCCGCTACGGGTGATAAGTACCGTGACATTGCCAAGGCTATGGGCGTGGAGGGCACGGACGCCATGACGTTGGACGAGGCAAGAGCGGCCGCCATCGCTGCCGTTAAGCAGCTCTCGGCCGACGTGGGCATTCCCGCAGACCTGACGGCTATCGTCAAGCCCGAGGATCTCGACTTCCTCTCTCAGTCCGCCTTTGACGACGCTTGCCGTCCGGGCAACCCCAGAGACACCAGCGTCTCCGAGATCAAGGAGCTTTACCTGAAGCTTCTGTAATTCCTTTTCATGCCGAAAGGGGCTG
>SVTU01000010.1:0-7480 GCA_015063655.1 Oscillospiraceae bacterium | reverse complement strand
TTTATGATTCTTCGCTTTGGCGAGCGGGACGCTCGTCCTCGGGCATAGCCTCGATAAAGGCCGCCAGGGCGCATTCGATCATGTCGTCGGTCGGCTCAAGCACCGTGATATGCTGCAGCCAAACGCCCGGGGCGGAGATGATGCGGGTGAAGGCGTTATTGTGCCGTCCCGCAAGGCGGATCAGCTCATAGCCGATGCCCATGATGAGCGGGAGCAACAGCAGCTTGACCAGCACACGGATCATGCTGCTCGGCACGTAGCCGAGCGTGAGTAAAAAGAGCGGATCGATAAAGAAGGTGACGAAAATGCTGACAAGCAGCATCAGGATCAGAAACGACGTGCCGCAACGGGGGTGAAAGCGTCCCTCTCCCCGCACGTTCTCCACGGTCAGCTCCTTGCCGTGCTCGTAGCAAAAGATGGTCTTGTGCTCTGCACCGTGGTATTGGAAGGTGCGGCGAATGTCCTTCATCAGCGTCATAAGGCCCATGTATGCCACCAGAATGGCAATGCGGATAAGGCCCTCGACCACCGATTTGATCAGCGATGCCCATATCTCGTTTCTCGGCTCAAGGGCGGGAAACAGATAGGCAAGCCCACGGAAGGTGTAGACGGGGAGCAGGGTGAACAGACCGATCGCCAGGGCTACGCCCAGCACGACGGAAACGATCATGACCATCGTGGTCATCACGCCGCTTTCCTTCTTTTCTTCCTTTTGGCCTTCCGCGGTCGGCTCTTCGGCGGGGGTGTCGGCCTCGGCGGCGGCAGGCTCTTGCGGCTTTTTCTTTTTTTGCGCCCTTGCCTGCTTCTTCTCGGCCTTGCGGCGGCGTTCCTCCTCCTCAAGCTCCTCAAGACCCGAGATCTCGGCGGAGCGCATCAGACACCGATAGCCCTCCTTCATGGACAGAATAAAGTTGACCATACCCCGAAAGAAGGGGGCGCGCAGCAGGCGGTATTTGGGGGGCTTGGCGGTCGGTGTGATCTCAAGCACGATTTCGCCCTTGGTGTTTCGCACCGCCATAGCGGTGTTCTCGGGGCCTCGCATCATGATGCCCTCAATGAGGGCCTGACCGCCGATGGACGTTTTTTTCATTGTGCAGGATTGCGATTTTTGCTTCACTTTGTACCTCCGTGGGGTTACCAGATGCGCACTCTGCCGTCCTCGTTGACGTACCAATGGCGGTTGTCATCGACGGCGGGTGCTTCCTCGGCGTAAAAATACAGGGCGGCTTGCAAGAGAGCTGTGTTTCCGTTGTTTCCCTCGGCGATCTCAATGGCGTCGAATGCCGCCTGATCTGCCCCGTAATAGTAGACTTCCTCGAGTGCCTCGCAGTCAACGAAGGCACTGTCCTTGACGGTGCTGACGGCCGAGCCGAGAAACACGGTCTTGAGAGAGGAGCAGCCCTCAAAGGCGTTTTCCTCAATGGTCTGTACGCTGCAGGGGATGGCGATCTCCTCAAGCCCCGTACAGCCTGCAAAGGCCTCGGGGGGAATGGCCGTCATACCCTCGGCAAGGCGGATCTCTCCTAAGCCCGTACAGCCCGCAAACGCACCCTCGCCAAGCATCAGCAGCTCACCCTCTGCACGGATCTCGGCCGAGCAGCCCGCAAAGGCCTCGGCACCGACGTGCGTGATGCCCTTGCCCAGCATGACATATTTCAAATACGGCACGTTGTCGGCATCGACGTTTTGATCTGCTCCCGCAAACGCTCCGTCGGCGATGCCGACGATGGGTGTGCCCTTGGCGGTGCGGTCGGGCAGGCGAAGCGTGATGAGCGACGAGGTCTTATAGGTGTAAAGATAGCCCGTCTCATCGGTCTTCTCTATGCTCTCAAACAGAGAGCCGAGACTGATCCACTGGGCGGTCAGCGTGATGTCTGAGGTGACCTTGTCCAGCGAGAAGTGCCACTCGGACGTTCCGTGAAGCCACGCCTTGAAGACGTAGCCGTCCTTGACGGGCGGTATAGGCTCGGGCACGGGACTGCCGGCCGTGACTCGCACGCTTTCGGGGTCATCCCCACCGCCTGTTTTGAAGGAGACGGTGTAAATGCTTGAGTCGGGGACGGTGGTGGTATCCTCTTCCCCCTTTTTATGACATGCCGTGAGCGACACAAGGCACAGCAGTGCCGTCAGCATGGCAAGAATACGTAAACCCTTCATATATCCTCCTTGGCTTGCATATCTTTATTATATATGCTTTGCGCTCTTTTGTCAAGAGTGAACAGGAGGACAGAATGTGCGGAATGTGCAGATAAGGGTCTCTTTTTCGATCGGTTTTGAGCCAAAGAGAGAAAATTATTAAGAGCTATTGACATTTTTGGCGGTGAGTGCTATAATCGTTGAGGTTAAAAAAGACACTATTATTATTTTACTCTTGTGGGGGTTCTCATGCAGATCTTACTGTGCTTATCCGTGGCCCTGTTTGCAGGACTGATGCTGTCCCGTCTGGCCAAGCTCGTCAAGCTTCCCGCCGTGACAGCCTATCTTGTGGCAGGCATTTTGATCGGCCCGTATTGCCTCGGCCTGCTTGGCGTGAAGGGATTGGGCTTCACCACCATGGAGGACGTTCACGCCCTGTCGCTTCTCTCGGACGTGGCGCTTGGCTTTATCGCCTTTTCCATCGGCAACGAATTCCGCCTGGCTCAGCTCAAGAAAACGGGCAAGCAGGCAACCGTGATCGGCATTCTTCAGGCCGTGTCCACCACGCTCCTGGTGGATGCCGTACTGATCGCTCTGCACTTCGTGCTGGGGGCTGACAGGCTTCCGCTTCCTACGGCGATCGTGCTGGGCGCCATCGCCGCTGCTACCGCTCCCGCCGCCACGCTGATGGTGGTGCGGCAGTATAAGGCAAAGGGCCCTCTCACCGATATCTTGCTTCCCATCGTGGCTCTTGACGATGCCGTGGGGCTTGTGCTGTTCGCCGCCTCGTTCGGTGTGGCCAAGGCGTTGCAGTCGGGTCACGTGGATATCATTTCCATTTTGGTCGAGCCTGTTTTGGAGATCGTGCTCTCGCTTTTGCTCGGCTTTGTGATGGGACTGCTGTTTAACTATTTCGAGCGCTTTTTCCATTCCCGCTCCAAGCGTCTTGCCATGTCGGTGACCTTCGTGCTGCTGACGGTGGCGCTGTCGATGCTCTCCTTTACCGTTCCGATCGGCACGGCGAAGGTGCACGTGGCCTTCTCCTCTCTGCTTGTTTGCATGATGCTGGGCACGGTGTTCTGCAACGTGTGCGATTTCTCCGAGGAGCTGATGGACAGAGTGGATCGCTGGACCGCTCCCCTCTTCGTGCTGTTCTTCGTGATCAGCGGTGCGGAGCTTGAATTGAAGGTCTTCCGTGAATGGACGGTGGTGCTGATCGGTGTGGTCTACATCCTGGCACGCTCTGCAGGAAAATACATCGGCGCACGCTCCAGTGCTTCGCTTGTGAAGTGCGAGCCGAACATTGTGAAGTATCTCGGCATCACGCTGCTGCCGCAGGCGGGTGTGGCACTCGGCATGGCGATCAAGGCCAAGGAGGGCCTGGGCGCTGAGGGCTTGATGATCGCCAACATTACGCTGTTTGCCGTGCTGATCTACGAGCTTGTCGGTCCGATGCTGACCAAGATCTCGTTGCTGCGTGCGGGAGAGATCAAGACGCACGAAAGAACGAGTGCCAGAAAGCAGGATAACGCATAGGGGGCTGTCATATTTGGCAAGATATCCCCTAAAAGAGGCCGTCTCACGTCTGTGAGACGGCCTTTTTTGCGGCTTGGGTGGCGACAGTCGGAGATCATATTTTTTATAATTCTTATCTTTAACACAATTATACAACAAAAATGTGGTAAAGTCAAGTTAAATTCTTAACTTTATCGATTTTTTGGAGGAAATTGTGAAAATTTACGATTATCACGGGAAGAAGAACGTCTGCGGAGACAGGGTGCATGAGGCGAGACGTCGGCTCAGAATGACGCAGAGCGAGCTTGCCGCACAATTGCAGGTGGCGGGGATCATTCTGGAGCGGGACAGCGTGTCTCGAATGGAAAACGGTACACGATTTGTGGCGGATTACGAATTGCGGGAATTGGCCAAAATACTGAAGGTGTCGGTGGCTTGGCTTTTGGGCATGGAATAAGGTTGCTCACTGTCGCCCGCTCGGGCAAAGCCCTCGTTCGTCACGAACCTGCGGTTCGTGCCCGTGAGTGTTACATGATGGGTATCCGTGGGGAGGCGTTCCGCCTTCCGTTCCCCCCTGCGTCATGAGCAGCCCGTAGTCGAAGCCCGTAAGGGCAATCTCGCAGGGGTGGGATACACAAAAAATCCCCCCGTGGCGGGGTTTTCGTTGTACAAAAAGGGTCGTCTCACATTGCGTGAGACGACCCTTTTGGCCTTTCGGTTTTGCCCGATATAGGCCGTTTCTTAATACTCTGCGTTGCCTACCGTTCTGGGGTAAGGAATGACGTCACGGATGTTGGAAACGCCCGTCAGGTACATGATGATGCGCTCAAAGCCGAGGCCGTAGCCTGCATGCTTGGTGCCGCCGAAGCGACGGAGATTGAGATACCACCAGTAGTCCTCCTCGTTCAGTCCGCATTCGGCCATGCGGGCGGTCAGCACGTCGATGCGCTCCTCACGCTGAGAGCCGCCGATGATCTCGCCCACACCCGGGACGAGCAGGTCCATGGCGGCAACGGTCTTACCGTCGTCGTTAAGGCGCATGTAGAAGGCCTTGATCTCCTTAGGATAGTCGATGACGAACACGGGGCACTTGAAGACCTGCTCGGTCAGATACCGCTCGTGCTCGGTTTGCAGATCGATGCCCCATTCAACGGGGTACTTGAAGTCTGCACCGCTCTTCTTGAGAATGTCCACAGCCTCGGTGTAGGACACCTTCTTGTAGTCGCTGTTGACAAGGGTGTTCAGTCTGTCCTTTAGTCCCTTCTCCACAAAGCTGTTGAAGAAGTCGATCTCCTGCGGGCAGGTGTCCAGGACGTGGCGGATGATGGCACGGATCATATCCCATGCCAGCTGCATGTTGTCGGCAAGGTCGGCAAAGGCGATCTCGGGCTCGATCATCCAGAACTCGGCGGCATGTCTTGCCGTGTTGGAATTCTCGGCACGGAATGTGGGGCCGAAGGTGTAGATCTTGCCGTAAGCCAGCGCATAGGTCTCGCCCTCAAGCTGACCCGACACCGTGAGGTTGGCCGACTTGCCGAAGAAGTCCTGCGAGAAGTCGATCTCGCCGTTCTCTGTGCGGGGGGGATCGTTGACGTCCAGCGTGGTCACACGGAACATCTCGCCCGCACCCTCGCAGTCGGAGGCGGTGATCAGAGGCGTGTGAACGTATACGAAGCCACGGTCATGGAAGAATTTGTGAATGGCGTATGCCGCCTCGCTTCTCACACGGAAGACCGCAGAAAACAGATTGGTACGGGGGCGCAGATAGGCCTGCTCACGCAAAAACTCCACTGTGTGACGCTTGGGCTGAAGCGGATATTCGGGGGTAGACGTGCCCTCAACGGCGATCTCGGCCGCCTTCAGCTCAAAGGGCTGCTTCATGCCGGGGGTCAGCACCAGCGTGCCTCGCACCACAAGAGAAGCACCCACGTTCTGCTTGGCGATCTCGTCGTAGTTTTCGAGCTTTTCACGCTCAAATACGACCTGAATGCACTTGAAGCAGCTACCGTCGTTGAGGTCGATAAAGCCGAACGCCTTGCTGTCTCTCAGGTTTCTGACCCAACCGCCGACGGTGACCTCCTTGCCGCTATAGGCCTCGGGGTTATCATACATTGCCTTTACAAAATCTCTGTTCATAATACCGTTCCTTTTATCTCTTTGTCATTAGGATTTGCGTATATCAACTTATTATAACACCGCATGGGCGGTTTGTCAATCCAAATTGGGCAAAAAGCCTACACGAGCTTCCCTATCAGCTCGGCAAGCAGCTCGGCGTTGGCTCTGCCGTCGGTTTTCTTCATGACGTAGCCTACGAGCGCCCCTTCGGCGCCTCGCTTGCCAAGGCGCATGGCCTCAAGCGAGCGGGGAGAGACCGCCACGGCCTCGTGCAGCAGGGCGTACAGCGTGTCCTTGTCGTTGATCTGCTCCCAGCCGTTTTCTCTGACGAGCACACAGGGGTCGGTATCTCTCTGCCAGAGCATGCCGACAAGCCGCTTGGCGGTGGCTGAGTTGACGATGCCGTCGCTCAGCATGTCGGCGATCCTCTGCACGTGGTACGGGTCGATGGGGCAGGAGAATTCCTCACTGCGGCACAGGCGCAAAAGCTCGGACAGCACAAGGTTGGCTACCCGCCTCGGCTCTTTTGCCCCGCTCGCCGCACGGTCGTAATAGTCGGCAAGCGCACGGTCGGCGCACAGCACGCATGCGTCGGCCTCGGGCAGCGCATGCGTGCGCATCCACCGCTCCCGTTTCCGGTCGGGCAGCTCGGGGAGCTGTGCTCGTATGCCCTCGATCACGTCCTGCGATACCGCCACGGGCGGCAGGTCGGGGTCGGGGAAAAAGCGGTAATCGGCGGCATCCTCCTTGGTGCGCATGGCGTTTGTTTTACCCGTGGCGGGGTCAAAGCGCCTTGTCTCTCTTGACACGCTCTTCCCTGCCTGCATAAGGGCTATCTGTCTTTCCGTTTCACTTTCGATCGCCTTTTGCACGAAGGCGAAGGAATTGATATTCTTGATCTCGGTACGCTCGCCGAGCGTGTGTGCGCCCTCGGGACGGACCGACAGATTGACGTCGACACGGAACGAGCCCTCGTTCATGCGGCAGTCGGAGACGTCGGCATACCGCAAGAGCGTGTGAAGCTTGCGCAAAAAGGCACGTGCCTCGGCACCCGAGTGAAGCCCCGGCTCTGTCACGATCTCGATGAGCGGTACGCCGCAACGGTTGTAATCGATCTTCGTTAAGGCCCCCTCGTGTATCAGCTTGCCCGCATCCTCTTCCATATGGATACGGGTGATGCCAAGCTCTCGGCTCACGCCGTCAAGGGTATAGGCGACGCGGCCGCCAAGGCAAAGGGGACGGTCATATTGGGAGATCTGATAGGCCTTGGGCAGGTCGGGATAGGCATATTGCTTTCTGTCCTGCCCCGAGCTTGTCTGTATCTGACAGCCAAGCGCAAGCCCTGCCCGTACGGCTAACAGAACGGCCTTTTGGTTGAGCACGGGCAACGCCCCGGGGTACCCCATGCAGACGGGGCAGCATTGCGAGTTGGGCGGTGCGCCAAAGGCGGTGGGGCAGGAGCAAAACAGCTTGCTCTCGGTCTTTAGCTCCACGTGTATTTCCAAGCCGACAACGGCTTCCCATTGCGTCATGCTTGCTCACTCCCTTCCTTCTCCAGCACCGAGCCGACTCCGTACAAAAGGGCCTCGGACAGGGGCTTGCCCATCAGCTGAACGCCGATCGGCAGGCCGTCCTTGCTCTTGCCGAACGGCACGGACAGTGCAGGCAGACCCGCAAGGGCTGCGGGGACGGTATAGCGGTCGGCCGCATAGCG
>SVTU01000152.1 GCA_015063655.1 Oscillospiraceae bacterium | reverse complement strand
CATGGTAAAGGCCTTGTGCAGGCCGTTTGGAAATCTCATTGTGATTGACATCGTTTCATCCCCCTTATATATCTTGTTCATGAAGCACCGCACCGCTCTCGGTGAGCTGCTTTTGCAACCTCTTTACGTTCAGTGCTTCTCCCGCACTGACCATGCCGGCCGCAAGGCCTGCCGCCTGTCCCGTCACAGCACAGCACGGAATGACCCGCATAATATCCCACATTGCCTCGGTCACCGACGTACAACGCCCTGCGCAAAACAGATTGCTGACCTCTCGGGTGTACAGCGTACGGAGAGGGACCTCGTAGACAGGGCCTCGGCGGCGCCAGTCGCCCACCATACCCACAGAGTCCTCAAAATAGGTGTGCATCTCGGTCTGTGAGAGCTCGTATTCACCCACAAGGCGCCGTGTCATACGAAGCTGAGGAATGCTTGCCACGTTCACGGGAAGGAGCGTGGGATCCTCCTTGCGCCTCTTCATCACGTCCCGATAGGTCGAGGCGTGCGAAAGCTGCATATAATCCGATATCTCCGCCGTATCCAGACCGCCAAAGCGTCGGTCGATCAGCATCTTGACGCTTTTTCCATCCTTCTTTTCCTCGTCGGGCACGTCGGACGCCCCCAGCAGGTGCAGCTTGTAGCCGTCCTGCCCGAAGGAATAATACCACGCCGCCAGCACATTGCCTTGATGAAAGGTCTCGGTGGGCGCACCGCAGAGAAAGGCCACGTCAGCATCACCCGTGGCGTCCACCACTGCCCCCACAGAGAAGGCCTGTCTGCCCGATTTCCCTTCTATCACGATATGCGTAATTCGGTCGCCCGTGCGCTTGGCATCCACCACAAGGGCACCGTACAGAATGTCCACGCCGTTCTCTGCCAGCAGCTGCTCGGCAGCGATCGCAAACAGATGGGGGTTGTACTGAACCTGAAAGCGTTTATCCTTATCGGTACGTGTACCCACACCGTCCAGCCAATTTTCGGGATAGCGAGCCTCCACGGCATCCCTAATGGACAGCCGCAAAAGCTCCTCGGCAATGCCAAAGGAGACCTGATGCCCCATGCCGTCGCACAAGGGCAGATAAATGGTCACAAGCCCCGCCGTGCCAAGTCCGCCAAGCATATACTGCCTCTCAAGCAGTACCACCCGCTTGCCATGCCGTGCCGCCGAAAGAGCCGCCGCAATACCGCCAAAGCCACCGCCGCAAACGGCCACGTCATATTGCCCCACAACAGGCGTTTGCCTGTTCTCCGCAAGTATCATATCCACAGTCTCCCGAATTGAATTCTTCACGGTATATTGTACATCATGGGAGAGACAAAGTCAAGTCCTGCGCAAAAATTGAGCGCTCAACTATTGACAATGTCGAAAAAGCGTGCTATACTTTACATATACCAACGTGCAAAATCCACATAAGGAGAAAAAAGCATGACATATCATATTTTGTATAACCCCATGGCGGGTGATAAAAAAAGTCGAAGCAAGGCCGCCGAGCTGCCCGCTCTTCAGGGAGCGGCCTGTGTGTATCACGATATCACAAGCATCACCGATTACGCTGCTTTGTTTGCCGACCTCGGCTCTGAGGATACCCTCGTGCTGTGCGGCGGCGACGGCACGCTCAACCGCTTCATCAACGACACCGCCGACCTCACGCTCCCCTGCTCCGTGATGTATTTCGCCTCGGGCAGCGGCAACGATTTTATGACTGACGTCAAGACAGAGGACGGACAGACCTTCCTTTGCCTCGATGAGTATATCAAGGATCTTCCCACCGTAGAGCTGAACGGGAAAGCATACCGCTTCATCAACGGTATCGGCTACGGTATCGACGGCTACTGCTGTGAGGTGGGCGATAAGCAAAAGCTGGTTTCCGATAAGCCCGTCAATTACACCGCCATTGCCATCAAGGGCCTTTTGTTCCACTATAAGCCCTGTAACGCCACCGTGACGGTGGACGGCAAGGAATACCACTACCCCAAGGTGTGGATCGCCGCCACCATGAAGGGCCGCTACTACGGCGGCGGCATGATGGCAGCCCCCGGGCAGGACCGCCATGACAAGGACGGCAAGGTCACGCTCTTGGTATGGTACGGCTCGGGCAGTCTGAGAACGCTGATGGCCTTCCCCTCCATCTTCAAGGGCGAGCATATCAAGCACACCAAAATGGTAGCCGTGCACGAGGGACATGACATCACCGTTACCTTCGATAAGCCCACGCCCCTGCAGATCGACGGCGAAACGCATACCGACATCACAAGCTACCGTGTACTTGCCAAAGCACCCGCCAAAGTATAAAAAAGTGGCTGTCTCAAATGGGCAATTTGAGACAGCCACTTTTTTTAATTCAGCCAACCCTTTTTATACATCAGTCGGCTCACAAGCAGGGTAAATACCACGCCAACGGGCACCATGATGCCCACCGTACCCGCATTGAGCGCAGGCACGCAAACAAACAGAATCAGCATCAGCGTTACGGGTGCGATGGCGATCTTCCAATTTCGCGACACGAACACCACGCCAAGTCCGCCGAAGAGAGCGGGCAGGATCTGCGCAAAGGCAGGTGCCAGCACGGGGGCGGAGAGAAGCGGGGAGAGCGGAACGATCAGGATCACGCCAAGCAAAACGATCAGCGTGGTCACAATGCTGGATACGGCGATGGCAACGGTGGATACCACCTCGCCCTCCTCCGAGCTTGCCTTTACGCCCGTCTGCTCTAAGGCATTGATGGCACACGGAAGCTTGAGATTAGATATATTACCGGTTACAAACGACAGATACGAGCCGCCTGCACCCAGCATGGGAATGTATGTAATCGTTTCGATCACACCAACCGCCCAGTACAT
>SVTU01000009.1 GCA_015063655.1 Oscillospiraceae bacterium | reverse complement strand
GATTCCGATCGACTCACCCACGTCCGTCGGGAAGAGCTTTTGCTTTCCGCCGTCCCACATGCGCCACTCAAGCATGCCAATATCCAATAGCCAATACTTGATCTTCCGAGACGGAAGCTTTTCTATTCTCATGTCCCTGATATCGTCCTTGACAAGGCTATTGATTTTTTTACCCATGGCAGTCACCGAAATGGGCGTTGAGGAATAGTCAAATTGTGCAAGCCTCTCAGGAGAAATCGAAAACGGAAGTCTCTCTCCCTTTTTCGCCTTCATTTCCTTTTTGCTTTCCCGATCGATCTCCCTTTGAAGCAGGGTAGACACGTAGAAAAAGCAACGGGAAAGGCGAACGTGATTGACAATATCTTCCTCCGGAATAGGGGAATCGTCCAAGGGGTTGATTCCGTTAGCCAATTTGTCTATAAAGGATTTGGCGTATGCAATCTTTTCGGCTTCAGTCATAGTCTTCGTTCCTTTCTTTTTCCATCGGTATACTCATTTGAGCACTTGCTGACATCATCATTATATCACAGAATACCCTGCATGTAAAGTGCAAGCGGGCATATTGTCACGTCACCCGACAGCAAGGCATGCTTTTTGAAACGCCAAGTGCAAAGATTATGGGCATATTTTTTTCAAAACACCTTGAAAAGCAACGGAATATGTAGTAAAATATAGATTGGATTTTTATACATTACGATCGTTGAGAGCCTCACAAGAGGTAAGAAAGGCATCCATATGGCAACATCTTACGGAAAAAATATCAGCATATCCATTTACGGCGGCTCGCATGACAGCGAGATCGGCGTTTACGCCAAGGGGCTTCCCCGTGGCTTTTCGGTGGATCTTGATGCACTGTCTGCCTTTATGGCACGCCGTGCGCCCGGCCGCTCCCGCTACGCCACGCCCCGCAAGGAGGCGGACGTCCCTGTCTTCCTTTCGGGGTTGAATGCCGACGGTACGCTCAGCGGCGACACCCTGCACGCTGTGATCTATAACAGCAATCAGCATTCCTCGGACTATGCGTCCTTAGCCAATATCCCCCGTCCCAATCATGCCGACTATGCCGCCCGTATGAAGTACGGCGAGGCAGTTGATCTTCGGGGAGGCGGTCATTTTTCGGGACGTCTGACCGCTCCCTTGTGCATCGTGGGCGGTATCTGCCTGCAATACCTTGCCTCCCTCGGCATCACAGTGGGTGCGCATCTGTACGCCGTGGGCGGTGTGCATGACACGCCCTACCCCGATACGCTCCTTGATGCCTCTCTGCTCCGCAAAGCCGCCGCATCCGATTTCCCCGTTCTCGACGGGGCGGCAGGCGAGCGCATGCGTGCCGTGATTGCAGGGGCTTCCTCAATGGGCGACTCGGTGGGTGCTATCATTGAATGCGGTGCGGTAGGATTGCCCGCAGGGCTTGGTGAGCATATGTTTGACGGGGTGGAAAACCGCATCTCGTCTATCGTGTTCGGTATTCCCGCCGTCAAGGGCATTGAATTTGGCAACGGCTTTGCCTGTGCCGCCATGACGGGCTCTCGCAACAACGACCCCTTCCTCACGGACGGCAAGCGGGTCTTTACCGCCACCAACCACTGTGGCGGCATTCTCGGGGGGATGACCTCTGGCATGCCTCTGATCTTCCGTGTGGCCATGAAGCCCACGCCCTCGATCTTTTGCGAGCAGGACAGCGTGGACCTATCCGCCATGCAGCCCGTAAAGCTTCGCATCAAGGGAAGACACGACCCGTGCGTGGCCGTGCGTGCCGTGCCCGTGCTGGAGGCGGCGTGCGCCATTGCTTTGGTGGATCTTTTATTGGACGGAGCCGACGAATGACATGATGACCCTAACGCCTACCCATACCAAGCTTGCCTCCTACGTGGGGTATCTGACGCAAGCCATCACCATCAACTTTGCCCCTCTTCTGTTTGTCACCTTTCAGCGTGAATACGGTCTGACACTGGCGCAGATCGGCTCGATCATAGCCGTGGGCTTTCTCGTGCAGTTCTCTGCCGATGCCATGGCGGCCAAATTTGGCTCACGCCTGCCCCCAAGAGCCACTGTGATCACAGCACATCTGTGCGCCGTGATCGGGCTTTGCTCAATGGCTCTTTTGCCCGATCTGCTTCCCTCTCCCTATCTCGGTCTTATGATCGCCAACGCCTTGGCTACGCTTGGCGGCGGTCTCATCGAGGTGGAGATCAGCCCCATCGTAGAGGCCTGCCCCACAGGTGGAAAACGTGCCGCCATGAGCCTTTTGCACTCCTTTTACAGCTGGGGCTTTGCGGGCACGGTGCTTCTCTCCACGCTCTTTTTTACCCTCTTCGGTGTGTCACAGTGGCGCATTCTGGCCTGCCTTATGGCCATCGTTCCCGCCATCGGTGCGCTCGCCTTCTGCTTTGTTCCCATCTACACCCTGGAGGCGGACGAGGCCGAGGCAAACACCCCCTTCTCCACACTGCTTCGCTCAGGTGCTTTTTGGCTCTTTCTTTTACTGATGTTCTGCGCAGGAGCTGCCGAGCAGATCATGGGGCAGTGGACCTCGGGCTTTGCCGAAACGGGGCTTGGTGTTTCCAAAACGCTTGGCGACCTGCTCGGCCCCTGCGCTTTTGCCATTCTGATGGGCACGGCTCGCATTCTGTATGCAGCCGTTTCACGCAGGCTCTCGCTTCACCGCTATATGACCGTCTGTGCCTTGCTGTGCACCCTGACGTACCTGATCGCCGCCCTGTCGCCCCTGCCCGTGATATCCCTGATCGGATGTGCCGCATGCGGCTATACCATTGCCGTGCTTTGGCCGGGTACATACAGCCTGTCGGCCGCACGCATGCCGCACGGTGGCGTACGCATGTTTGCCATGCTCGCCCTTGCGGGCGACCTTGGCGGTATCGTTGGCCCCTTCATTGCCAGCAGCATCGCCACTCGCTTTAACGACGACCTGCGCCCCGCCTTTCTCTTCTCTGTGATCTTCCCCCTCACCATTTCAGTATCGCTGATATTGTTTTACCGAAAGCATAAAAAAATCAATCGAAACCGTACGTAAAAAAGGAATGAACCGATATGGAAATTCAAGAGCTTCGTGAAAAAATCGACCAAATTGATCGGGAGCTTGTCTCCCTCTTTTGCGAGCGCATGAACGTGGCGGCCGACGTGGCCGAATACAAGCGTGAGCATAAGCTCCCCGTACTTGACGCCTCCCGTGAGCGTGCGCTGCTGACCAAGGTTGCCGAGCTGTCGGGCGAGGAATTTGAGGAGTACACACGCACGCTTTACGCTACCCTGCTCAGCCTCTCCCGCTCCTATCAGCACAAGAGGCTTGGAGAGACCTCGCCTCTGTGTGACGCCATCGCCTCTGCCGTCGCCAACACCGCCCCCGTATTCCCCGAGCGTGCCGTTGTAGCCTGCCAGGGCGTGGAGGGTGCATATTCGCAGAGTGCCGCCGAGAAGCTGTTCCGTCTGCCGAGCATCATGTTCTTTTCGCAGTTTGACAGCGTCTTTTCCGCCATCGAATCGGGCATGTGCCGCTATGGCGTTTTGCCTATCGAAAACAGCACGGCAGGCTCGGTCAAGCAGGTCTATGATCTGATGATCCGCCATCAGTTCAAGATCGTGCGCTCCGTGCGCATCAAGATCGACCACAACCTACTCGTCAAGAAGGGTACGAAGCTATCCGACGTCAAGGAGATCTTCTCGCATGAGCAAGCCATCGGCCAATGCTCTGCCTTCCTTGCCACCCTGCCCCCCAACATCAAGGTCACCCGTGTGGAGAACACCGCCGTTGCCGCCCGCATGGTGGCGCAGTCCGACCGCACGGACGTGGCGTCTCTCTCCTCACGCTCCTGCGCCTCGCTGTACGGCCTTGAGGTGCTGGCAGGCTCGGTGCAGGACAACGGCAACAATCACACCCGCTTTATCTGTATTTCCAAGGATCTTGAGATCTATCCCGGGGCTGACCGCATCAGCCTCATGCTGATCACCGCTCACCGCCCCGGCTCTCTGTTCAATATTCTCTCCCGTTTCAATTCCCTCGGGATCAACCTGCTCAAGCTGGAATCCCGTCCGCTTCCCGACCGAGATTTTGAATTCATGTTCTATTTTGATTTGGAGGCCTCGGTCTATGCCGAAAAAACGGCTCAACTATTGGCGGAGCTGGAGCAGGAGTGCGACGACTTTTCTTACCTCGGCTCGTACTCGGAGGTCGTGTGATGCTCAAGGGCTTTACTCATTTGCGCTGCGGCCTGATCGGCGAGCATCTCTCTCACAGCTTTTCTCCGCAGATCCACCGCCTGCTGTGCGATTATCCCTATACGCTGACGGAGCTGTCGCCCGATGAGGTGGGGGCATATCTGAGGAGCGGTAGCTTTGACGCCATCAACGTCACCATCCCTTACAAAAAGACCGTGATCCCCTTTTTGGATACCGTATCGAGCGAGGCCATGGCCATCGGTGCGGTCAATACCGTCGTTAGGGATGCCGACGGCAGGCTTCACGGCTACAATACCGATTATTTCGGCTTTCACCACCTGCTCACCGTTTTCGGCATTCCCGTAAAAAAGCGCAAGGTGCTGGTGCTGGGCTCGGGCGGAGCGTCGGTCACGGTATGCGCTGTGCTTCGCGACCTCGGTGCTGACGTAGTCGTGATCTCACGCAGCGGCAAGGACAATTACAGCAACCTTGAGCGTCACGCCGATGCCGAGCTGATCGTAAACACCACGCCCGTGGGCATGTATCCCCACAACGGGGCATCTCCGCTCTCTCTTGATCTATTCCCCCGCCTTTGCGGTGTGGCGGATATCATCTATAACCCTGCACGCACACAGCTTTTGCTGGATGCCGAGGCACGAGGCATTCCCACCATCAACGGTCTGCCCATGCTGACTGCTCAGGCCGCACAGGCGGCCATGCACTTCACGGGGCAGGCCGTGTCCGCCGAGCAGATCGAGGCCGTTACGGCTGCCGTAGCGGGTGAGATGCAAAACATGGTGCTCGTGGGCATGCCGGGGTGCGGAAAAAGCACCGTTGGCAGGCTTTTGGCCGAGCAGACAGGCAAGCGCTTTTTCGATGCGGATGCAGTCTTTACCGAGATTTGGGGCCGCACACCCGCCGAGGTGATCGCCGCCGAGGGCGAGGATACCTTTCGACGCATGGAGCATGACGTGCTGTGCGGACTTGGCAAGGAAAGTGCCGCGGTGATCGCCACCGGCGGCGGAGCGGTAACGAGAGAGAGCAACTATGCCCCTCTGCACCAAAATGCCGTCATCGTCTTTATGGAGCGGGACGTTGCCTCGCTGTCAACGGACGGCCGTCCGCTGTCCGCCCGTGTGGGCGTGGAGCAGCTGTATCGTGAGCGCATCGATGCCTACCGCCGCTTCTCGGACCTCACCGTCCGAGTCTTAGACACCCCCGCACAAACGGCAAACGCCGTTCTCTGTGCCGTATCGGCTTTATCTTCCACGTAAAAAGGAGAGCAATAATATGAAGATTTTGGTTATCAACGGCCCCAATTTGAATATGCTCGGCATCCGAGAGCCTGCCATCTACGGCAAGCAGGATTTTGCGGCTCTTGAGGCCTTTATCCGTTCCTCGGCCGAGGAGCTGGGACTATCGGTATCCCTCTTTCAGTCCAACCACGAGGGCGAGATCGTAGACGTCATTCAGTCGGCCTACGGCGTGTATGACGGCATCGTCATCAATCCCGCCGCCTACACGCACACAAGCGTTGCCATTCTCGATGCCCTCAAGGCGGTGGGTATTCCCACCGTGGAGGTCCATCTTTCGGATATTCAGACACGAGAGGAGTTCCGCCGTCACTCTTACGTTTCTCTGGTCGCCGAAAAGACGGTGTGCGGGCTTGGCTTTGAGGGCTACCGCACGGCTCTCGCCTATTTTGCCCATGCAACGTAACGTAACAAAACGAAAGGTAAGGAGGTTTCGCTTATGATGTTTTCATCGCCCCTCTTTGCCTTTTTGTTTCTTCCGCTTGTCATTCTCTTTCACGCCACGCTTGGCAAGCGCAGGCCTGCCCTTTCGGTCTTTCTGATCGGCGTTTGCTATCATGTACTGCTGTGCTTCTCCACACCGCAGCTCCCCATCGCCCTTTTGTGTCTGATCGTATATACGTATCTTGCCGAGCGCATCGTGTGCCGTGTCAGAAAAACGCTTGTGCTGTGTATTGCCTGCGTCCTTCCCTTCTCGGCCCTTATCGCAGTCCGCAACATAGCCTATACAGGGCTGTATGATTTTATCTACCCCGTAGGGCTTGGTATCCTCATTTTGTGCTGTGTCTCATATCTTGTGGATTGCTACCGAAACGAGGTGGGACGTGAGCGGGGGCTGTATCCCCTTTGCCGATACCTGCTCTTCTTCCCCACGCTTGTAGCGGGTCCCGTGATACGCTACCGTGACTTTTTGCGCCTGACCGAGGAGAGCAGCATCGATTGCGATCTCAACGCCATCTCGGACGGTGCTAAGCTCTACATGGTGGGCTTTATCAAGCGAGTGGCAGTGGGTGCGCTGCTGACCGATACCTTCTTTGATCTAATCGGCCTAACCTCGTACACCCCCAACCTGTTGGTTGCCCTGCTCGCCGTTTCCTCGCTGTTCTTCGGCGTTTATTTTACCTTTTCGGGCTATGCGGATATGGGGGCGGGCATTGCCACCATGATGGGCATTCGCTATGCCACCTATTCTCCCCATCCGCTGTGGGTAGCCACACCCGCCCGCTATGCAGAAAATACCTTTGGCGGCTTTTCGGATTGGTTTGGCGACTACGTGGCCGTTCCGCTTCGCCTGTGCTTCCCCAAAAAGCCCCGTCTGTATCAGGCCGTTCTACAGGCCGTTTTCTGGATCTTCATTCTCTTATTCGTCCGCACACGGTGGTATATGGCACTGGCCGCTCTGCCGCTGTTTGCCGTGGGCTATATGCTGACGAACAAAAAGACGGGACGCTCGCTGTCCTTGCCCGTTGGCGTACGGATCCTGACGGGTGTTGCCACCTTTTTGATGATGGGACTGTACTGGACGCTGGCACTGTCGGAAAACCCCTCGGCCTTTTGGGAATACCTTTCAGGCATGAACACCTCGGACTCGGCCTATCAGATCAGCCTGGTCATTTCGGCCTTTTCGGGCATTAAGCACCTGGTTGTGGTTTTGATGGGTGTAATCACCATCTTGCCCAACACCCGTCTGTTCACCCATCTTCGCACACGCATTCCCACCAAGGCCACGTCTATATTGACCTATCTTTGGATGCTCTGCCTTTTGGTGCTGTTCCTGTTCACCATCGTCTTTTTCCTGCCGCAATATCCGCAATATCACACAGTGCCCTTCGGCACGCTGTTTATCTAAAGGAGGACGCCGTGAAAAAGAAAAACAAAACGGATTTTATCACCGTCACGCTCTTCTTCGGTATTCTGCTGTCCTTCTTCGTCTATATCAGCATCGGCAGCATCTTTATGGAGCAGAGCTCGCCAAAGCGGACAAAGGACAGTGCTTCGCCAAACCTTTTGGTACAATTCAACGCTGTGCTGACGCAGGATGAAAGCATCAAGAGCATCGTCGATAACCTGGACTATCGCCTCTTCCGCCACGTCAGTGACCCCAACGTCCTTCTGGGCAAGCACAACTGGCTGTTTGAGATCGAGGCGGATGAGAGCAGCTACAACTACCTCAAGGATTATACGGGCGGTATGCCGTATACCGAAGAGGAGATGGCGTATTTCTCGGAGTGTCTGGCTCAACGAAAGGCGGCCTACGCCGACAAGGGGGCCGACTATCTCTTGGTCGTCATTCCCAATTCGCTGTCGGTGTGTAACGAAGCCGTTCCTCGGTATCTGGGAGAGCAAAGCGAAAACACAAGGCTGCGCCGCTTGTCCGAATATTTGAAGGACGACGGCACGGATTGCTTCCTGAACCTTGAACAGGCATTGGAAGCGCAGGGCGGAACCGCACTCTATCACAACACGGAGGATTCCCTCAATGCACGGGGTGCCTTCTTCGTATACGACAGCACCATGCAAGTACTCGACTCTGACTCGTATGACAGTGAAAGAGTCCTCGCGCTTGACGACGTGGAATTCTCCACCCGTACCACCGTCGGTCGCCGAATCGCCAAGCGTATCGGCATGGAAAAGACCATTCGCAACCGCACTGTTTCCTTGACCGATATCCTGATCAATCGCTATACGGTATCTACCAAGCGCCTGTACGATCTGACAAGCTATGGCACAGAGCCTGCAGAGGACAACCGTGCCGAAATCATCCTGGCCTTTTCCCGCGATTGGGATAAGCAACAGCTGATGCCCTACTTCTCCAACACCTTCGACACGGCGGCGTATCAGTCGGGCCTTGAATGGAACGCCTATCTGCTTGACCGTATTCAGCCGAAGACCGTGATCCAATTCATTCACGAAAGTGAGCTGGATATGATTATGCAGGAGATCTATGCAGGACCTTACCGCCGCCATGCCAACAGCATCGCCGACAATCATCCGTAAAGCACTCAAAACAGCAATTTTTGTCTCTACTTTTTATCTTTTTTTCTTGCTATTCCCTTTTTCCGTGTTTTATAATAAGGATATCAGCATGTATGATAGTCACAAGACATAAGGAGATATTGACATGAAAAATCAATACGGAATTCAAATGTATTCCCTTCGGGACGTGACCGACAAGGATCTGCATGCCGCTATTGCGGCGGTTGGACAGATGGGCTATCGCTACGTGGAATTTGCGGGCTTCTTCGGCAACAGTGCTGAGGACGTCAAGGCTTTTATGGACGAGGCAGGGGTCAGCTGCTGCAGCACCCACACCTCACTGTCTGCCCTGATGCCCGATACCATCGAGGCTACCATTGCGTATCACAAGGCCATTGGCTGTGATCACATCATCATTCCCGGTGCCAAGCTTGAGACACTTGAGCTGATCGATGAGTTTTGCCGCAACGTCAATGAAGTGCAACCAAAGCTTGCCGCCGAGGGCATACGCCTGAGCTTTCACAACCACAGCCGTGAGTTTGAGGTCAAGCCATGGGGCTCCACCATTCACACCGAGCTTGAGAAGCGCACGAGCCTCGGCTTTCAGATCGATACCTACTGGGCCTTCAATGCGGGTGTCAGCCCTCTGATGACCTGTGAGCGGTTGCGTGACCGCATTTCCACCGTTCACGTCAAGGACGGACTTAAGGGCGGCATTGGCCGTGCGCTCGGCGAGGGTGAGGCTCCCGTCCGCCAGGTCATTGCCATGGCACAGAAATACGGCTGGCGCATGGTGGTGGAGAGCGAAGGCCTAAGCCCCACGGGTCCCCAAGAGGTCAAGCGTTGCATTGATTTTTTGAAATCGTTGGAGAATTAACCGTCTCCAAAATACAAGAAGAGGCTGTCTCAAATTTGCATTTGAGACAGCCTCTTCTTTATGTACTGTCTTACGTATTGGCAAGCTGCATTTCCTTGGCCTCGGATGCCTTGGCGTTAACCTCCTCGGGCTCATGGAAGGTGGGAACCACCTGCTTCATGGCCTCACGCACGCCGACGGAGGTCAACTCATCCGCTCCCTCCTCCACGGCACGGCGCAGAATGCTTAGGCGTCTATCCACCTCGTCACGCGACAAGGGAGCATCACGCTCAATAAAGATCTTGCTGTTCTCCGTCTTATCCAGGCTCTCGGTTTGGATCAAAAGCTCCTCATACAGCTTTTCTCCGGGGCGCAAACCGATCTCCACGATATCGATATCCCGATACGGCTGAAGCCCTGAAAGGCGGATCATATTCTCCGCCAAGTCCAAGATCCTGACGGGATTGCCCATATCCAACACGAACAGATCCCCTCGCTTGGCCATAGCCCCCGCCTGCATCACAAGCTGGCTTGCCTCGGGAATGGTCATAAAATAGCGAATGATACGCTTGTCGGTCAGCGTAATGGGACCACCCTTTTCGATCTGTCGGCGAAACAGCGGAATGACCGAGCCGTTAGAGCCAAGCACGTTGCCAAAGCGTACGGCGGCAAAGGATGTGCGGCTGTCTGTACGACATTGCACCACCATCTCGCACATGCGCTTGGATGCGCCCATCATGTTGGTGGGATTGACCGCCTTATCGGTGGAAATGAGGATAAACCGCTCCACACCGTGCTTCTCAGCCGCATTGGCGGTGTTATACGTACCAAGCACGTTGTTCTTGATGACCTCGCACGAGCTATGCTCCATCAGGGGTACGTGCTTATGGGCCGCCGCATGGAATACAATCTGCGGACGGTAAGCGGCAAAGATGGCATCAAGCCTTGCCGTATCTCTGACCGATGCGATCTCAACAGACAGGTTCAGCTTTTGGCCGTAACGGGCCTTCAGCTCCTGCTGGATATCGTAGGCGTTATTCTCGTATATGTCGACGATGATCAAGTGCTTCGGACCGCACTGGGCGACCTGACGGCACAACTCGCTTCCGATCGAGCCGCCGCCACCCGTGACCAACACGGTCTTTCCGCAATAGAAATCGGCAAGGGCGGACATATCCGAGGCCACACTGTCACGGAACAAAAGGTCCTCGATGGAGAAATCGCGCAAGCGGGGCTTTCCGCGCATCTCACTGCCCTCTACCGAATGCACGGGAAGCTCGTACACCTTGATCTTAAAGCCTCCTTGGGAGTAAAAGCGGTAAATTCTCTCCAGCTCCTCTCCGCTAAAGCGGGGGAGTGCCAAAATAATATCCTTGACGTTCATATCCGCCAAGCGGCGCAAAATATCCTCGTTCTCCTCGTACACCTTGAGGCCTCGCACAAACTTGCCGACCTTCTCACGGTGAACGTCCACAAAGCAAACGGGATAGTACTGCGAGCTTTCATTAATGGAAAGCTCCTTGGCAAGTAAAATGCCCACACTGCCCGCTCCCACGATCGCAACGGGCTTTTTTTGCTCATGGTCGGCCGACTTGCGCCAGACGTGGAGAGAGGCATACGTAAACCGACCGATCAGCGTGATCATAAGAGCCACCATGGTGGCGATCACGTCGGCCACCAGCATTCTCTGTGAGAAATCTCTGAACAGGAAAATGATCAGTGCAGCCGTAAGGCCGCCCAGCACGTCCGACATCACCATTTTCAGATACAGAGACGAGTTGGCATACCGCAGCACGTTGCGGTAGATGCGGAACAGCGTGCGAAAGCCGAATATGCATGCACTGAATACCAGCATATCGAAAAGCCCCCATCTGACCCATGAAAGCCCCGAAAGCCACGAGCTTTCCACCGCATCCAATAGCACAAGATAACCCGTTATCAAGCGGCTAAGCAGAAACGGAATCACCAGCGTAAAAAAATCAATTACGTATAAAACAAATCTTCTTTTCGTCATCATTCACACTTCCACAATCATGAATATTTGAGACGTCTGTGCTAAAAAAGTAACTCCGTCTGTAAGCCGGGTTCTGTCTTAAACGGCCATCAATCTTTGCCGTGCGTCACCGCACGGCTCCGAGGCCTATGCCTCGTGCCACCTGCGGACATATGTCGGGCAGACTGTCCGACCACGGTGTTGCTTCCGATAGGGTTTACAGCAAACCCATGTTACCATGGGAGTGGGTGAGCTCTTACCTCGCCTTTCCATCCTTACCCTTGCGGGCGGTATCTTTCTGTTGCACTTTCCCGGGAGTCGCCTCCGGCTGACGTTATCAGCTACCGTGCCCTGTGAAGCCCGGACTTTCCTCACGATAATACCTTTCGGCACCATATCGCGCGACCGTTCGGCGGAGTTACTTTTTTGATTATAACATAAAAAAAGCGGCTTGTCAAGCAAGCCGCTGTGTTTTTCCATTATTCTCCTTTTTTGCGAACGATGGGAGTATGAGACACCACGGCCGCCGCTACGGTGGTGATGATGATCTCGGGGATCATATACAGCCCGTTATAGAAGACCGAATAGGCCAGGGCAAGCCATTTTCCGTGGAAGACGTTGAGTATCCAACCGCCCACGGCATAAAAGCCCTCCTGCGTAAAGAACCACTCAGCCCATGCGCCGTAGAACAGATAACCCGAAAGGATATGGGCGACGTAGCGTAGCGAAAGAGCCAAGGCCGTGCCAAGGCACAGAGAAAGCATGGGATTTTTGAAGCGATTGCGGAAGAGTCCGCCAAGCCCCAGCACGGTATACGCCGCAAGGTAGTCGATCACCAAAATCAAAATGGCGATGCCATATCCCATATAGTCATCGCTCCCGGGGGTGAACAGTGCCATCACCGTAGAGCCGCCCGTGCCGAGATACAGATCCATCAGCACCTGCAAAAGTGAGTACACGAATGCCGAAAACAGTCCCCAGCGCACACCGAACAGATACGAGATCAGCACGATGGGCAGCATAGAGGCAATGGTAAAGCCTCCGCCAAACGGCAGATTGAGAAAGGGGATGAGGGCGCAGACCATCGCCAGCACGGCGGCCAGTGCCATCAGCACCGCCGAGGTGGTGAGTCTTTTGGTTTTTTGTGCTTGTGTGAGTTTCATATAAACCTCCAAAAAAAATTTGACCGCACAGAAATCCGTGTGCGGTCAAACTATCCGAAGGTATACCTCGGTTACAATCTCCCTACGCCGGCATTATCCGTATCAGGTTAAAGGGTTCGGTTGCTCCGTCTCAGCCTTTCGGCACCCCTGATTTATATGCGGTTCTTGGTAGCAGTATATCACACTTTCCCTATCTTGTCAAGGGGTTAATAATCAAAATTCGGATCGATCTTTTTCATGGATACCGCCTCGTACAGCGACTCGTTGACCTCGATCCTCTCCACGTACGGTGCTAAATACGAGGTAAACAGACTCTCCTTGAGCTTTGGCAGGAACACGTACGTGCCTGTATCCTTGCTGATAAAGAATGCCTCATTGTCCTCATTGGCATAGCCTCTTTCATCCAGCTCGTAGCGCATCACGATATGAATACCGTAATCCGAATGAATGGTACGGACCTCGCCCGCCTCCATCTCAAAGACGGCCTTCACAACCTCCCCCGAGGAATAATCCGAGGTCCTTGTGATGTAATAGCCGTTCGGGTAGGTATCCTTGCCTTTCTCCTCGCTGTAATCCGCCACGAGGGTATCAAAGAGGACGTAGTTCCCTTCCTTAACCTTTTCCTCTACGATCGAGGTGGCAAAGTCGATCGTTTCGATCATTTCGTCGGCAGAATACTTTTCCTGCATGGCATTGCCGTTGGCATCGTACACGGTGGCACGCTTGCCGTTCTGCTTGTCGTATGCTACCGTTCCGTCCTCGTTGACGTAGATCACGTCTCCGTTCTTATCCAAAATGAAGTTGTTTTCGGCATCCTTCTTTTGGATCTTCGACTTGTCGTAGGCAATGCGGTTGTTCTCGGTATAATAGATGGCGTTGCCGTCGGCATCCTTTTCGTAAAGCGTGCGATAGGTATACAGGAAGATCTGCTTAAAGCGGGCATAGGTCTCGCCGTAATACTCCTCGATGGCAGAATCGGCGATCTTCTCGCCCGCCGCCCCGTACAGATGCTCGGACAGATATTCGGTCTTGGCCTCCATAACGTAAGCCTCACGCAGCATCTTGACGTTGATGCCGTAGGCGGAGAGCATGGCGTTAAAGGCGCTCTTGGAGCCGTCGGCATCATATTCGATATACTCGGCGATCTCCTCGTCGATCTCGTCAAGCTTTTCCTTTGGCAGCTTCAGGCCAAGCTCGTCAAAGACGTGGGCCGCCGCCAGGTGGTGCTTGGCGGCAGACAGCACACTCTCCTTATAAAACTCATCGTAGGTCTTCCCGTCCATAGAGACGAAGCCGTCCCAAAAATCATCGTCCGTAGCCGCCTCTCCGAAATAGTAGGAGGAGGACAGCGTGCCCTTGGTGCGGGACATAAAGAATTCAAACAGGTTGACCGAAAGCTTGGTCTTTTCCAGCGTCAGCAGGGTCTTTTGGCGGTTGCCGCAGCTCACCGCCGAAAACAGGAGCGTAAGCACGGCAAGACACAGCGCCGCCGCTCTTGTTGCATATTTTTTCATATTTCGTCCTTTCTGTGCCTTATGGCACATTCCGAATGACACCATTATACAATATTCTCCGCTCTTTGTCCATACCTATCACACAAAATTAGCAAAGAATTCACATGCGCCTCACGCTTCGTCCTGCTCACGGGCCAAGGCCTCGTATCGGCAAAACATCTCATGCAGCAGCTCGGGGATATCGTCACCCTTCATTTTGCGCATGTGGATGCCGGGCACGTCGCCCATCACCACACGCAACCGCCCACGATACAGCTCGGACAGATCCGTCCATACGACAAAATCGAAGGCTGACGGATATATCCGCACCTCAGTCTCGTCCTCTACCACCGAGGTAATGCCGCACCGCATGGCGGCGGCTCGCACAAGGGCAACGCCAAGGAGCGTGCGGGCGGGACGGGGCGGCTCACCGTAGCGGTCGATCATCTCGTCCATGATATCCTCTCGGTCCTCCTCGGTCTCCACCGTGGCGATACGGCGGTACAGCTCCATGCGTGCCGACGGATATGCCACGTACGTGTCGGGCAGGAAGGCATCGGCACGCAGAGATACGGTGCATTCGATCTTCTCCTTGGGCTTCTCTCCCTTTTCCTCCAGCACTGCCTCGTTGAGCAGCTTGATATACAGATCGTAGCCGATGGCCTCCAGATGCCCGTGCTGCTCAGCGCCCAGCATATTGCCCGCTCCGCGGATCTCCAGGTCCCGCATGGCGATCTTGAAGCCCGAGCCGAATTCGGCATATTCCCGAATGGCCTCAAGGCGCTTGGTGGCGATCTCGTTGACCGTACGGTCACGGGGGTAGGTAAAATAGGCGTAGGCACGGCGTGAGGAGCGACCCACACGCCCTCTGAGCTGGTGGAGCTGAGATAGCCCCAGGCGCTGTGCGTTCTCCACGATCAGCGTATTGGCATTGGGAATGTCCACGCCCGTTTCGATGATGGTGGAGCAAACCAAAATATCGATCTCGCCCGCCAGCATCTCCGCCCAGATATCCTCAAGCCTCTCCTTATCCATCTTGCCGTGAGCCACGGTGATGCGAGCCTCGGGAATGGCCTTGGAGAGACGGGCGGCGCAGGAGTCGATGGACTCCACAAAGTTATACAAATAGAAGATCTGTCCGCCTCGGCGTAGCTCTCGCCGTATGGCCTCAATCAAAATCAGCTCGTCGTATTCCAGCACGTAGGTCTGCACAGGCAGGCGATCGCCCGGGGCTTCATCCAAAATAGAGATGTCACGGATACCGCCCATCGCCATATTCAGGGTTCTCGGAATGGGGGTGGCGGTCAGGGTCAGCACGTCCACGTTCCCTGCCAGCTGCTTGAGCTTTTCCTTTTGTGCCACACCAAAGCGCTGCTCCTCATCGATGATGAGCAGACCGAGATCACGGAATTCAATATCACGGGATACGAGACGGTGCGTGCCGACGATGATATCCACCTCGCCACGCTTGAGCCTGCGGAGCGTCTGCGCCTGCTGCTTAGGTGTGCGGAAGCGGGAGATCATATCCACGTTGACCGAATACCCTCTCATGCGACTGCACATGGTTTGATAGTGCTGCAAAGCCAATATGGTGGTGGGCACCAGAATGGCCACCTGCTTGCCGCCAAGCACAGCCTTGTAGGCGGCACGAAGTGCCACCTCGGTCTTGCCAAAGCCCACGTCTCCGCACAGCAAGCGATCCATCGGCACGGGCTTTTGCATATCGGCCTTGATCTCGGCAATGGCGTCCAGCTGGCATGCCGTTTCCTCAAATGCAAAGCCAGCCTCAAAATCCTGCTGCAGGTCGTCGTCCTCGGGGAAGGCAAAGCCGGGGCGTCTCTCACGCTCGGCATACAGCTTGATCAGCTCCTTGGCCATATCCTTGACAGCCGCCTTGGCACGGGATTTGGCACGTGTCCATTCCCCGCCGCCGAACTTGGAGAGCTTAACAAGACCGTCATCGGCATGCGCACCGATGTACTTGGATACCATATCCAGCTTTTCGGTGGGCAAAAACAGGCGATCCGAGCCCGCGTAGCGAATATTGATATAGTCACGGCTCACGCCGTCCACCGTCAAATTTTCAATGCCCATATACTGACCGATGCCGTGAACCTCATGCACCACGAAATCCCCAACCTTCAGATCGTTCATGGAGAGGATCCGTTCAGCGGCGCTCTTCTTCTTGCGCCCCGTGCGCAAGCGTCCGCCGCCCGTCAGCGAGCCGTCTCTGCCCTCGGGAGCGGTGGACAGCACAGCGATCTTGGGCGTGACCAGCTCATAGCCTCTCTGTGTACATCGGTCGTGTATCATCACGGTCTGCCGAGGCAGATTGTGAAGCGTATAATCTCCCTCTCGCTCGTGAACAAGGGCGGAAAAGCCCCTCTCGGTCAGCATGCCGCACAAATTCTTGGCGGCCGTCTCGTTCTCCGCCATCACCAGCATCCGATACCCTGCCCTACGGTAGGCCTCAAGGTCCTCGCACAAAAGAGACAGATTGTCACTGTACGTCACGGTATGCTTGGTGCGGAAGGTAAACAGCCCGCCCGTTTTCTTACCCGACAGTCCTTGGCCGAGCGAATCGAAATGCAGGACAGCCTGCCTATCTAAAAACAGGTCGAAGGCGGCCTGCGGCTTTGCGTAGTCGGTATATTTCGGGGCGATCGTTCCGCCCTCCATCAGCTCCTCTACGGTTTGGTCAAGATGCCACTGCGAGGCCTTGATGCGGTCGTAGCACGCCGAGGTATTGCGAAGCAGGACCACGCCCGTCACGTCAAAATAATCCAAAAGCGAGGTGCGCTCGGGATAGACGAGGGTTATATATTTGTCGGCAAAATTGATCTCCTGCCCACCGTCAATGGCGGCAAGCTCGGAGCGCATCTCCTCCTTGGCTCGCTCGTCACGGCTGCCCTTCTCGTGAAGCTCGATGGCACGGCGCAGTGCCGCTCTCTTCTCGCCGTCAAGCAGGATCTCACGGGCAGGAGCGATCTCGGCACGGTTGAGCGTGACCGTCATGCGCTGGCTTTCGGGATCAAACAGCTCCATGCGGTCGATATCGTCGCCAAAAAACTCCAAGCGAAGTGGATACTGCCCCGCCACGGGCTTATCGTCAATGTCCTCATAGTGGGCAAACGGGGGATAAATATCCACAATACCGCCTCGCACGGCGAACTGCCCGGGGGCATCCACCATATCGGTGCGGACGTATCCGCTCTCACAGAGACGTTTGGCAAGCTCTGCAGGCTCTATATGCGTTTTGTCATAATCCAAGCGGATCACCGATGACAAAAAGGTCATGGGCGGTATGGTATAGCCCAAGGCGGCATCGGGGGTGGTGATAACGGCGTCAAGCTCTCCGCCAAGGAGGGCCGAAAGCACCGATAGCCTCTCATGCTCGTACTCATGAGAGGCAACGATATTATAAAAGGTCAGGTCACGCCCCATATAGAAGGCAACACGCATGCCGTACTGCGACAGATGCGACTGAAGTCTTACGCACTCCTTCTCCTCGGGGCAGATCAACAGCACGGGCGAGCGAAGCGGCGTGCTTCTCAGGTCCTCAAGAAGCGAGGCATAGGCGGCGTCACCTGCGCCCTCGCACAGCCCTGCGATCATCAGGGGCAGAGGCGTGCGTGCCGACAGCTGCTTTTTAAGAGCTAGCAAAAGATGGGCATACTCGGGATCGTGACGGATACCGTCATACAGCATACGGCTCATGCTCGTTCTCCCTCTGCGGCGTTGCATATCTGCATCGCCCCCTCAACGTCCCCGCCAAGCATACGGCAAAGCCCCTTCTCGGCTCTCCGGAAGGTCTCCCAGATCTGCTTTCTCTCCTCGGCGCTCAGATCCCCCAGCACCCAAGCGGCAAGATCGTAATCGGGGTGGGGCTTCTGCCCCACGCCCACCTTGATGCGGGGGAAGGCATCGCTGCCCAAACACTCGATGATACTTCGTATCCCGTTGTGTCCTCCGTGTGTCCCCTTGCGGCGCACACGGAGCCGACCCACGTCAAGACTGACGTCATCGAACACCACAATGATATTTTCTGTGGGAATGTGATAAAAGCCTGCCGCCTCGGCCACGGCCTTTCCCGAAAGGTTCATCATGGTCTGCGGGCGCATCAGAAGCACCCGTGCTTCCCCCACGGCAGCCTCGCCGCACAGCGAGGAAAAGCGAGCACGGTCGGCATGCACACCGTAGGTCTCGCACAAATAGTCGATAAAAGCAAAGCCCGCATTGTGGCGGGTATGCCTATATTGCGCCCCGGGGTTGCCAAGCCCTACCACAAGATGGGTGATGGGCTTTACCTCCTCGGGCTTCTTTTGTATCTGCTTAAATAGGTCAAAGATATCTGCCATGTTTTTCTCCGTTCCCCTTGATAACGCAAAAAGCGAAGCGACCAACTGTCCCTTCTTCTCACCTACCTATTATATATCACCCACCGAGAAAAATCAACCGTGTCTTGTGCTTTTTTGCACCGTTCACGAAAAATTTACAACTTTTCCTTTATTATTTTGAAAAAAGTGTAGAGATTTTTGCATAATTATGGTATAATACACTGTGCTGTTGCGGTAAGCACGTGACAGTATCTTTTGTTTTGTCAAAAATTTATATCAAAATATGGAGGTAACTATCCAATGGCAAACAAGTATTGCTACCTGTTTTCCGAGGGCAACGCAGACATGCGTGAGCTTTTGGGCGGTAAGGGCGCAAACCTTGCTGAGATGACCAACATGGGACTTCCCGTTCCCCAGGGCTTCACCATCAGCACCGAGGCTTGTACTCAGTACTACGAGGACGGCAGACAGATCAACGACGGTATCATGGCGGAGATCATGACCTACATCGAGAAGATGGAGAGCATCACCGGCAAGAAGTTCGGTGACCAGGAGAATCCCCTTCTCGTTTCCGTTCGTTCCGGTGCACGTGCATCCATGCCCGGTATGATGGACACCATTCTGAACCTCGGTCTGAACGAGGACGTTGTTGAGGTTCTTGCCAAGAAATCGGGCAATGCCAGATGGGCTTGGGACTGCTACCGCAGATTTATCCAGATGTACTCCGACGTCGTTATGGAGGTTGGTAAGAAGTACTTCGAGCAGCTCATCGATAAGATGAAGGAAGAAAAGGGCGTAAGGTTTGACGTAGATCTCACCGCTGACGATCTCAAAACCCTGGCTAACCAGTTCAAGGCTGAGTACAAGGCAAAGATCGGCGCAGACTTCCCCAACGATCCCAAGGAGCAGCTCATCGGTGCCGTTAAGGCCGTGTTCCGTTCTTGGGACAACCCCCGTGCTAACGTATACCGCCGCGACAACGACATTCCCTACTCTTGGGGTACTGCCGTTAACGTACAGATGATGGCATTCGGTAACATGGGTGACAACTGCGGAACCGGTGTGGCCTTCACCCGTGATCCCGCTACCGGCGAGAAGAAGCTGATGGGTGAGTTCCTTGTGAACGCTCAGGGCGAGGACGTTGTTGCCGGTGTTCGTACGCCTATGCCCATTGCTGAAATGGCTGAAAAGTTCCCTGCCGCTTACGCGCAGTTCACCGAGGTCTGCAAGATCCTTGAGAACCACTACCGTGACATGCAGGATATGGAATTTACCGTTGAGGACGGCAAGCTCTTCATGCTTCAGACCCGTAACGGTAAGAGAACCGCTCAGGCTGCTCTGAAGATCGCATGCGACCTCGTTGACGAGGGCATGAGAAGCGAGCAGGAGGCCGTTCTGATGATCGACCCCAGAAACCTTGACACTCTTCTCCATCCCCAGTTCGACGCTAAGGCACTCAAGGCTGCCAACCCCGTCGGCAAGGGACTTGGTGCTTCCCCCGGTGCCGCTTGCGGACAGGTCGTATTCACGGCTGAGGACGCAGAGGCTTGGAAGGCAGCAGGCAAGAAGGTCGTTTTGGTTCGTCTGGAGACCTCTCCCGAGGACATTACCGGTATGAAGGCTTCTCAGGGTATCCTGACCGTTCGCGGCGGTATGACCTCTCACGCAGCCGTTGTTGCCCGTGGTATGGGTACCTGCTGCGTATCGGGCTGCGGCGACATCAATATGGATGAGGAGAACAAGCAGTTCACGCTGGCAGGCAAGACCTACCACGAGGGCGACTTCATCTCCATCGACGGCTCCACCGGTAACATCTACGACGGTATCATTCCCACCGTTGACGCAACCATTGGCGGCGACTTCGGCAGAATCATGGCATGGGCTGACAAGTACCGCCGTCTGCAGGTTCGCACCAACGCCGACACCCCCACGGACGCTAAGAAGGCTCGTGAGTTGGGTGCTGAGGGTATCGGTCTGTGCCGCACTGAGCATATGTTCTTTGAGACTGACAGAATTGCCGCTATCCGTGAGATGATCTGCTCCGACACCGTTGAGGGTCGTGAGAAGGCACTTGCTAAGATCCTGCCCATGCAGCAGGGTGACTTTGAGAAGCTGTACGAGGCTCTTGAGGGATGCCCCGTAACCATCCGCTTCCTGGATCCTCCGCTTCATGAGTTCGTTCCCACCGAGGAAAAGGACATTGAGGCTCTGGCCGCCGCTACCGGCAAGACCGTGGCACAGGTTAAGGCTATCATCGCAGGCCTGCACGAGTTCAACCCCATGATGGGTCACCGTGGATGCCGCTTGGCCGTTACCTACCCCGAGATCGCCGTTATGCAGACCAAGGCTGTTATCCGCGCCGCTCTGAACGTTCAGAAGGCTCATCCCGATTGGACCATCGTTCCCGAGATCATGATCCCGCTGGTTGGCGAGATCAAGGAGCTGGCCTTCGTTAAGAAGTCTGTTGTTGCTACGGCTGACGCTGAGATCGCCGCCGCAGGCTCTGACCTCAAGTACAAGGTTGGTACCATGATCGAGATCCCGAGAGCTGCTATCACCGCCGATGAGATCGCTAAGGAGGCTGAGTTCTTCTCCTTCGGTACCAACGACCTGACGCAGATGACCTTCGGCTTCTCCCGTGACGATGCCGGTAAGTTCCTCAACGCTTACTACGACACCAAGATCTACGAGAACGATCCCTTCGCTAAGCTCGACCAGAACGGCGTTGGTAAGCTCGTTAAGATGGCTGCAGAGCTCGGCCGCTCCACCCGCCCCGACATCAAGCTCGGTATCTGCGGTGAGCATGGCGGTGACCCCGCTTCCGTTGAGTTCTGCCACAACGTTGGTCTGACCTACGTTTCCTGCTCGCCCTTCCGTGTGCCGATCGCACGCTTGGCAGCAGCACAGGCCGCTCTGAAGTAATTGAGCGATTGCTAAAAAACATCGATCCCAACGAGGGTTTCCTCGTTGGGATCGTCTTTTTTCGTATGTTGTGTAGGCTATGATCACCCAAACAGGGGAGTGGGATACGTGCCGTCCCCGTGCAAAGCACGCAGAGCGGCTTGCACAAGCGGCTTATCCTCAGCATAGGTCACGCCAAACCAAACGGAATCGGTCATCAGCATGCGCACCGACAGACTGCCGTTCCCGAGCAGGTGATCCACCATGGTAGGCAGGGCGTACTCCGCTTTGCTGTCCTCGGCATCAAGCGAGGCAAGGAAGCGATGGAATTCCTGCCGTATGCTCTCAAAGATCGCAGGCG
>SVTU01000008.1 GCA_015063655.1 Oscillospiraceae bacterium | reverse complement strand
TCCGGTATGGTACAGACCTTTACGGTAAGACCTTACACCGTGATTGAGGGGCAGTACGTATACGGAGCTGCTTATACCATTACCTACAACGCACAGGGCCAGTTTGTGAGCGCTGTGTTGGCAAAATAAGAAGGAGGTAAGAGAATATGAAAAAGAACTACGTAGCACCTATGAGTGAGATCATCGCTCTTTCCTCCCGTGACGTTATCACGTTGTCCGTAGAGGCCAACGATAGCAACGTCGGCGTAAAGGGCGGTATACACCTTGGCGATTTTTTGGGCGAGCCTGATATGAATTAAGGTGTTGCTTTGCATACTCTGCCGAGGGCTGTGCAAACAGCCCTCGGCCTTTCTTTTTACGGAGCTATTCCGTATCTTTTCCCTCAAAACCACGGCAGGGAGTGCCTTTTTCGTCCGCTTTTGTTTCGGTAACGTTTAACAGCTTTACCTACCGATACGGAATTAGGCTTGTAACTGCGCTCTCTACGGTGTCACAGGCAGAGAACCAACCATTCTATATGAATGATATGCTGTTCTCTATGCAAGGAAAGGAAGCAACGTATCAGAAACAGGAAATCCGAACTGAAAGTGAATAGTTTTTTGCCAAATCTGATGTTGCTTTTTTTCTTTTTTTGTGGTACAATGTAGTGAAAACAAAACAGAAAGGAGAATTTACTACTATGAGAAAAGCAATTTCTATTTTGCTTCTCGTGGCTATGCTCGGCTCACTGGCGGCGGTATGCGCTGTGTCTGTCAGTGCGGCGGCACCCACCATTCACAACGTGTATGATGCCTCAAAGGCAACTGCCGGCGTGCTGATGTCCGACGGAAAAACGGTGAACAAGGACCCCGACACTGACGGAAACGTCACGGGAGACGGGCAGTTCATCAGCCATTACATTGAGGTCAAAAAGGGAGACGTGGTGACCTTTGGCCCTTGTAAGCCCAGCGAGAGCATGATGCTGTTCGGTTACAATACGTCTAAGAATACCATCCATACGGTGTACCGCCCGGGCGGTACCTTTACGCTTGTTGACGATTTCGGCGGCTACGTGATCTATTCCTACAAGGCTGTCAGAGACGGCTACGTTCGTGTAGTAGACAAGGGCTCGATGGAAAGCACCTTCTCCACGGTCAACGACGTTTTTACCATTACCGTTAACGAGCCGTTTACCTGTGAGGAGTTTGTGTCATATTGGCAGTCCAAGAATGCTAATTTCTCCATTTTGCACGGCAAGGTGCTTCCCCGGGAGAATTCTAAGCTCTTGTATCAAAAGAGAGTGCTGTTCTGCGGCGACTCCATCAGCTACGGCGCACGTGACTTCGGTATCTTCTATCCCCTCGGATGGGGCGGCCGTATCGGTGAGGTCAACGACATGCAATACGATATCGGTTCGATCGGCGGCGCACGCCTGCAGAATAATTCCACCAACAGCATCCGTGCCCAGCTTGAATATTACACGGGCAAGGAATACGACTTTGTGATGCTTCACGGTATGGTGAACGATGCATGGTCGAACTTTGCGGTGGGAACGTTGACCGCTGACAGCGTAAAGGATCCCTCATCCTTCGATCTGAACACCTTTGCAGGCTCGCTTGAGTATACCCTGCATCTTGCCAAGAAGCTGTATCCCACGGCTAAGATCGGCTACATCGTAAACTTCCGCATCGCCGATAACAGCTATACGCAGTCCAGAGGCACGATCAGCAACATGACAGCCTACAAGAACGTGGTGATCAACGCTTGCAAGAAATGGGGTATCCCGTATCTCAATCTGCATGATGACACACATTTCAACAACACTGTGTTCAAGGTAGATACACAGACCTATCTGCCCGACTACATTCATCCCAATGCAGGCGGATACGATTTGATCTATACCTACATTCAGGACTTTATGAAATCTCTGACGGGCGAGGCCGACGGCCCTGCCTACGAGGTCAGCGAGGACCCTGTGCTTGACGTTCCTGCCGAGGAAGAGACCACGGCTGAGGAGACGGCAAAGGAAAAGGGCTGTGGCTCTATGCTTTCCGTTTCGGCTATGCTGTGTGTGCTACCCGCTGTTGGAGTGGGAACGGCATGCTTCGTCAAGAGACGCAAGGACCGTGCATAAGGAGGTGGCGAGAATGAAAAAAGTAATGGCTTGTATTCTATCGCTTGTAATGCTTCTCTCGCTTTGCGTTCCCATGACGGTGACGGCGTCTGCCGCCGAGGAACGAACGGTTTCCTACCTTGGTGACGCCAAGGCTGACACGCTGTGGTATGAGAAGGATACGGACGCTAAGGAGTTTGTGTTGAACTCTGCGGCAGAGTTTCTTGGCTTCCGTGATCTGGTCAATCTCGGCGTTACCTTCCGCGGCGTGACCGTCAAGCTCGGCTGTGACATTGTGATCAACGAGGGTGATGCCTCTGAATGGAGCATACAAACCTACGGGCTGAATCAATGGAAGCCCATCGGTCACAGTAAATCGGGAAAATATACCTTCTCGGGTACCTTTGACGGGCAAGGACACTATATTTCGGGTATTTACCAAAATTCCATTTGGGATAGAGAATATGACGCTTCTACCTTTACCTCGGATATTTCCCGTGGGCGTGATGGCGGCTTGTTCTTCCATTGCTCGGCTGCTACCGTGAAGAACTTTGCCATTGTCAATTCCGTGTTTATCAATAACGGTTATACGGGAACGTACCGAGCAACCGTAAACATTTCCGCTGATTCTCAGGGCAATGCCTCGGTGGTTACCCGTGCCAACGATACCAAGGTTGAGAACGTGTGGTCGGATGCCGACGTTCGGGGCGGATACGCCACGGGCGGAATCGTAGCTTATCTCGGCGGCACAAGCACTGTCAAGAATTGTGTATATACGGGTACGATCGATCTGTCGCAGGCAGCCGATTGCGCAGGTGCTTTGGTGGGCTGTGATAACAGTGCGACAACGGCCTCGGTTGAGGACTGCCTGTTTGCGGGCACGATGATACTCGGTAAGCAGTACTATTCGGCCACCAAGGGCATTGGTGCCATTGTTGGTACCAACGGTAAGATCAAGGTTGAACGTTGTGTGAATGCGGGCACATTGCAGGCACAAAACGGCAAGGACGTTGCTACCGTGGGTGCGATATCCTATTCAAAAAACAATGCCTCTGCTACCTATGCCGATTCCTATTACGTGAATGATTTTGTGGCGAATGCCAAGAACGAGGGCAACGCCTCTGCCTCCTCGATTGTTGCCACCAACGTCTCGGCTGTTTCCCGTGCCGACCTGACCTCGGGCAACGGACTGAATGCCCTTGGCAATACGTGGACGAAAGAGTCCGGCAAGCTTCCCATGCCCAAGACGGTTAAGGATACCTTTGGTGCCATACTGGATACGGACTTTGGTAAGCTGAAGCCTGCCGTACCCACGGTTGATGACGCACAGTCTGAGGAAACTCAGCCTTTTGAGGAAGAAACCACCACTGTTGAGGAGGGAAAGAAGGGCTGTCGCTCCTTCCTTGCCTCTGCCGCTCTCATTACGGTATTTGGCGTTGGCCTTGGTGCCGCCGTCGCTTGCCGCAAAAAAGAGGATTAAGTAAATAATTGAGGGGCTGAACCGAAAGGTTCAGCCCCTTTTGTCATGTATTGTCTGTAAATGAGTCGGCAAAGGTGGTGGCCAACACGTCGCACCGTTCGTTGTATTCATGCCCTTGGTGACCGTGCACCCACACAAAGCTGACGGTATGATAATCAAGAAGCTTTTGCAGCTTTTCCCACAGATCAACGTTCAGCACGGGGGACTTATCGGCCTTTTTCCAGCCGTTTCGTTGCCAACCTGTCAGCCAGCCCTTTTGGATGGCGTCGATGAGATACTTGGAGTCTGAGGTCAGCGTCACCTCGCACGGCTCGGTGAGGCGTGAGAGGGCCTCGATGGCGGCCGTCAGCTCCATACGGTTGTTGGTGGTCATAGGCTCTCCGCCCGAGATCTCCTTTTCAAATCTTCCGTATTTCAGTATCGCACCCCAGCCGCCTCGGCCCGGATTGCCTCGGCAAGCCCCGTCGGTGAATATGTCTACGTGCTTCATGCTCGCACCCCCTTTTTGATCCTGATTTATTGTAACATATTTTCCTTGAAAAATCAAGTAAAGCTGCTGATATACTTGATTTTTTTTGCTATTTGTTGTATAATATTCTATAATGAATACAAGGGAGAGGCAAGAGCGTGGAATTAACAGAAAAGAAAGTGAATAGCCGTTTGATCTTTGACGGTAAGGTGGTGCATCTGTACGTAGACGATATTACGTTGCCCGACGGCAAGCCCGCCACAAGAGAGCATATCAAGCACGTGGGGGCGGTGTGCGTTGTTCCGCTGACCGACAAGGATGAGGTGATCTGTGTGAAGCAGTACCGCTATCCCTTCTCACAGGTGCTGTTGGAGATTCCCGCGGGAAAGCTTGACAGCTATGACGAGGACCCCGTGGAGGCGGCACTCCGCGAGCTTCGTGAGGAAACGGGGGCCGTGTGCGAGAGCCTTGTCTCCATTGGGCAGTATTATCCGTCTCCCGCTATCCTTGGAGAGCGTATCCATATGTTCCTTGCCCGTGGACTTTCCTTTGGAAAGACGGACTTTGACGAGGATGAATTCTTGGAGATCGTGAAAATTCCGTTGTCCGAGCTGTATGAACGTGTTCTTGACGGCAAGATCCGAGACGGTAAAACACAAACGGCCATTCTGAAAACGGTTGGCCTTTTACAAAGAGAAGCCAAAGGAGAGGTATTGTTATGATCGGTTTGTTGATAGCCCTGCTTTTGATCATGCTGGCGGTCATCTATGTGTTTTTGGTGATGCCGAGAGCGGTTGACCGACCTGCCATGGATCTGCTTATGGCGGATTATGCCCACCGTGGGCTTTGGAATGAGCAATATCCCGAGAATTCGCTCTCTGCCTTTGCCCATGCCGTTCAGAACGGATACGGCATTGAGCTTGACGTTCATCTGACAAAGGACAAAAAGGTCATGGTGTTTCACGATGATAGCCTTGAGCGTATGTGCGGCGTGAAGGGAAGGATCGAGGATCACACGCTTGCCGAGCTGAGAACGCTTCGCCTCGGGGGTACGCAAGAGGTCATTCCGCTTCTTACCGAGGTATTTTCCGTTGTGGACGGCAAGGTACCGATCCTCATTGAGATCAAGGGTACGTCACGCAATGCCGAGATCTGCGAGTATTTAGCACCCGTGATGGATAAATACCATGGGGCGGTGTGCATTCAGTCCTTTAATCCGCTTCATCTTTCGTATTTTCGCCAATATCGCCCCCGTTTTGCCCGAGGCTTGCTTTTAACGAAGGTGGATAAGAAGCAGGTGGGGGGAAGTGCCTTGCTTGCGTTTGTGCTGAACCGCATGTTTACCAACGTGGTTGCAAGACCCGACTTTCTGTCGGTTGACGGCAAGATACGCAAAAAGCCCTCGGTCCTGCTTTGCCGCTTTGTCTTCCGCACACCGCTGTTTGTATTTACGGCTAGGTCGATGAAGGAGTATCGCATTGGCCGCTCGGAGGGCGCACGCGTTATTTTTGAAAAAATAAAACCCTGAATGGAGACTGTTATGATGAAACGTTGCTTTACGTCTGCCGATATTTTGCTGCCCGATTTTCGGGCAGTTCCCGCTGAAAGCTGGGCTGTGGTCGCTTGCGATCAATTTACCTCCGAGCCTGAGTATTGGGAGAAGGCTGATGCCCTGGTGGGCGACAAGCCCTCCACCTTGCGTACCATTCTGCCCGAGGTGTATCTCTCTGAGACCGAGAAGAGAATTCCCGTTATCAACCAAACCATGAATGCCTATCTTTCCAATTGCCTTATCTCGCATAAGAACAGTCAGATATACGTGGAGCGCACGCAATCGGACGGAAGTGTACGCCGAGGCATCGTGCTGGCAGTGGATCTTGAGGCATATGATTACCGACGTGGCGCGGCTTCCTTGATCCGTGCCACGGAGGCCACGGTGCTGGAGCGCATTCCGCCCCGTGTGGCCATTCGCCGCGGTGCGTCGATCGAGCTACCGCACGTGATGCTGCTCATCGACGACCCCGAGCATACCGTTATCGAGCCGCTTTTAGCGAAGAGCTGCCCCGAGGTCGCCTATGAATTCGACCTGATGCTTGACGGCGGACATATCAAGGGCGCATGGATCGGGGAAGCCGAGCAGGAGCGTATTGCCAAGGCTCTTGATAACCTGATCACGCCCCTGCAAATGGAAAAGCGTTATGGAGACGCTTCCTTGCCCGCCTTGCTGTTCGCCGTGGGTGACGGCAACCACTCCTTGGCTTCTGCCAAGGCGCTCTATGAGGAGATCAAGAACGAGATCGGGGCTGAGGCTGCCGCCTCACATCCTGCCCGCTATGCGCTCTGTGAGATCGTCAATATCCACGACCCCGCTCTCGCCTTTGAGCCTATCTACCGTGTGATGTTTGGCGTAGACCCCGAGGACGTTCTGTCAAAGCTTTCGGCATACGTCTCCGCTCTTTGTGGCGATGCCGAGGCACAGCGCTTGGATTACGTATTTGGCAAGCAGACGGGAACGCTGACGGTGGAACGCCCCGAGCAGCAGCTGACTGTGGGAACCCTTCAGCAGTTCATCGATGAGTATCTGCGCACCCACGAGGGGGCAGAGGTCGATTATATTCACGGTGAAGCCTCTGTGAAGGCTCTTGCTTCCAAGGAGCATGCTATTGGCTTTTTGTTTGACGGTATGGGCAAGGATCAGCTTTTCCGTACCGTGATCTATGACGGCGCACTGCCTCGCAAGACCTTCTCCATGGGCCACGCCACCGATAAGCGGTATTATCTGGAGTGCCGTAAGATCAAGTAAGAAAGGGTTATCATCAAAAAAGGAACCGCCTCGGTGCAGGCGGTTCCTTTTTGATCAGCTTAATAAATCTTTCTTCTTGCTGTTAAACTCATCGATCGTGATAATACCCGAATCAAGCATTTCCTTGTAACGTGACAGTCGGATAAGCGTCATGTCCTCCTTGTCGCTTTTTTTCTTGAAGTCAGCTGAATGAAGAGCACAAGCAAAAAGGTATATGCTGCCAACCAATCCAAACAGAGAAAGGAAAAATCCGAGAATGGCATCTTGATTTCCCAATAGCATGTATTCACCAAAGGTGATGATTGTGCCAAATTCATTCTTCACGTCAACGTTGTTTGCAGAATCTATGAAGAAATTAATGGAGGTTACACAAACAATTAGCCAAATCAAAGCGACAGTAAAGAGCAAAAGAGAGCAGACAAGCTTTAATACGAAAGTGGTTTTTTTCATAGGTATCTCCTTAGTCAATATAAAAAGTGCGCACAACCGTAGCAGTGCGCACCGAAAAACACATACTCCGATTGCTGCGACACAACTTTGGACAAACTACAAGAGAACGCCAAAAGAGAGAATGTGCTTTTACCAAAAAACACTTCTCTTATAGTTTGCCATATTCAGTTGTGTCGCAATCCTATTATAACAAATTATTCGTACTTTTTCAATAGTTTTTATATAATTGGTTTTAGATATTAAAAGGAGGCTGTCTCAAATGCAAATTCGAGACAGCCTCTTTCATAAGGGTATGAACTTGAATATCACTTCACGCCATACAGGCTATCGTAGGAGCGAATAGCCTCGGCAATGATCTTTTGTGCTTCATCCTGCTCGTACAGCTCCTTCACGGCGGTCTGCTTGTTCTCCAGCTGCTTGTAGACCGAGAAGAAGTGCATGATCTCGTCAAAGATATGCGGGGGCAGGTCATCGATGGAGTTGATGCCGTTGTAGGAGGGATCGGAGAAGGGAACGGCGATGATCTTGTCGTCAAGCGCACCCGAATCGATCATGCGCATCACACCGATGGGATACACACGCACCAGCGTCATGGGCTGAATGGACTCCGTGCAAAGCACCAGCACGTCAAGCGGGTCGCCGTCATCGGCAAAGGTGCGGGGAATAAAGCCGTAATTGGCAGGATAGTGTGTGGAGGTATACAGCACACGGTCGAGGCGGAGCAAGCCCGTTTCTTTGTCAAGCTCATACTTGCACTGACTGCCCTTGGAAATTTCGATAACGGCGGAAAAATCATTGGGGCGGATCTGCTCGGGGTTCATATCGTGCCAAATGTTCATAGTAAGTCTCCTTTTTATGATGTTATTTAACGTAGTCAAATTCGAAATCATAGATGCAAACGGTAGAGCCGTCCACACAGCCCTTTTCCTCAAGAAGCGTAAAGACACCACTGCGGCGCAATACGTTTTGGAAGAAATTGAGAGACTCATAATCGTCAAAATTGATCTGTCCCATGAGATTAAACAGCCACTCGCCCTCTACATAGAAGGTGTTGTTCTCCCGCTTGATGACGGTTTCCTTGATGCCGCCCACGTACGGTGCTTCAGGCTCAAGCTCGCCCTCGTAGACCTTCATGGGGGGCAACAGGCGCAAACGCTCGTCAACCGTCTGCACAAGTCGGTCAAGTCCTTCACGGGTGGCGGCGGAGACGTACAGCATCTCCCATTCGTTTTCGTCCACAAAGTTTTCAAAGGCCTGAATATCCACAAGCTCCTCGTCAAGCGCATCGCACTTGTTGGCCACAATGATCTGCGGACGCTCGGCAAGCTCGGGGCTGTAGCGTCTCAGCTCCTCATTGATGGTCTTGACGTCCTCAATGGGATCTCGTCCCTCAAAGCAGGAAATGTCCACCACGTGGAGCAATAGGCGGCAACGGTCAACGTGTCTCAAAAAATCGTGTCCAAGGCCTGCACCGTCCGCTGCACCTTCAATAAGGCCGGGAATGTCGGCCGCCACAAATCCGCTCTCACCGCCGGTGGAGACCACACCGAGGTTGGGAGAGAGGGTGGTGAAGTGGTAATCGGCGATCTTGGGCTTGGCAGCACTGATGGCGGCAAGGATCGAGGATTTTCCCACGCTGGGGAAGCCGATCAGTCCCACGTCAGCCAGCATCTTCAATTCGAGTATCAGCTCACGCTCCTCGCCCTTGGTGCCGTTTTTGGCAAACATGGGGACTTGTCTTGTAGGCGTGGCAAAATGGCGGTTGCCCCAGCCGCCCCGTCCGCCTCGGCAACAGACGTAGTCGGCACCGTCGTCCATGCTCATGTCGTGAATGATCTTTTCCGTCACGGCATCACGGATCAGCGTACCCGGGGGCACTAGGATCACAAGGTCGTCAGCGGTGGCGCCACGGAACTTCGCTCCCTTACCGTTCTCGCCATTCTGTGCAATAAATTTGTGCTTATAGCGAAAGGCAAGCAGGGTGTTCGTTCCCTCGTCAACCCGAAATACGATGTTGCCGCCCCGTCCGCCGTCTCCGCCGTCAGGGCCGCCGTGTGACACGTATTTTTCACGGCGGAAGGACACGGCACCGTGACCGCCGTCACCTGCTTTAACGTATATTTTTACGTGATCGATCAGCATGGATCCTCCTTTAGCAAGCCGTGCCGAGACAGCACGGAAGGGAAGTGTGTGAAGTCGTTGGCGATACTGTCAATGACAATGTCGCCCGTATTCGGTGCGGGAACGCTCGGCTCATGGATCACGCCGATGGCGGCGATGCCCGCACGGTGTGCTGCCAGGACGCCGCTGTCTCCGTCCTCAAAAACCAAGCATTCCGAGGGTATCAGACCTAGGCGGTCTGCCGTTTTGAGATATATGTCGGGTGCTGGCTTTCCTTGGAAGCTTTGGTCATCGTATATGATGTTGTCATAGGAAAACCAACGTGCAAGCCCCAAATGACGGAAGTAAAAATCCATATTGTCCTTGCGGCTTCCTGTTGCAATGGCATAAGGGATGCCGTGCGCCTTGAGGTAGTCCAAAAGCTCCTCTGCCCCCTTGACAAGATGCATGTATTCGGGGTGTGATAGGCAGAGACTGCGGTATATTGCTTCCTTGCGGTCGGCAAGACTGTCCAGCACATCGTCGGAGGCATTCTCATCATAGTAGGTGCGGAAGCATTGGCGGTTGGTTCTGCCAAGCAGCGTGGCAACACGCAGCTCGGGGGGAGGGGGCGTTTTTCCCAAGGACGTCAAAAATTGGTCAAACGCCTCAAAATGAATATGACTGTCAAAAAACAGTGTGCCGTTAAAATCAAAGATGATGCCCTTAATCATTGGTATCGTCACCTTTCATGCGGATCACCAGGCGTATGGGCGTGCCCTTAAAGCCAAAGGTATCACGCAAGCAGTTTTCAATATACCGCTGATAGGAAAAATGGAACAGCTCCACGTTATTGCAGAACAGAACAAAGGTGGGCGGCGCAACGCTGACCTGCGTCATATAGTAGATCTTGAGGCGGCGTCCCTTGTCGGACGGCGGCTGTGCTCTCATCATGGCATCGCTCAGCACGTCGTTCAGCATGCCCGTGGAAATGCGGGTGTTGGCTTGATTGTGAACGTACTGAATGTGGTCAAAGAGGGTCTGCACACGCTGTCCCGTTTTGGCCGACACGTATACGATGGGCGCATAGGGCATATAGGCGAGAGCCGTGCGGATCTTTTGGGTAAAGCTGTTGGTGGTGCTGTTGTCCTTTTCGATGCTGTCCCACTTGTTTACCACCACGATGCTTGCCTTGCCCGCTTCGTGGGCGATGCCTGCGATCTTCTCATCCTGCTCGGTAATACCCGTTGCGGCATCGATCATAATAAGACATACGTCGGCACGCTCTACGGCCATGTGCGCCCGAAGCACGCTGTATTTTTCGATCTTCTCATTGACCTTGGCACTGCGGCGAATGCCCGCCGTATCAATAAAGACAAACTTGCCGTGCTCGTTTTCGATATGGGTGTCAACGGCATCACGTGTTGTGCCGGCAATATCGGATACGATCAAGCGCTCCTCGCCGAGAATGCGGTTAATGATAGAGGATTTTCCCGCATTGGGCTTGCCGATGACGGCAACGTGAATGGCATCATCGTCCTCGTCGGTCTCGTCAAAATCGGGGATCGCCTCAAGCACGGCGTCAAGAAGATCGCCCGTGCCGCTACCGTGTACGGAAGACACGGCAATAGGCTCACACGCAAAGCCAAGCTCATAGAATTCATAAAACTCCAAGGGCAATGCGCCAACGCTGTCGCACTTGTTGATGCAGGGAATGATGGGCTTTCCACTCTTCTGGAGCATGATGGCGATATCACGGTCGTCGGCCGTCAGTCCCGTTCTTACGTCGCACATGAAAATGATCACGTCTGCGGTGTCAACGGCCACCTGAGCCTGAAAGCGCATTTGCTTGAGGATGATATCGTCTGCCTTGGGCTCGATACCGCCCGTGTCGATCACAGAGAGCTTACGCCCGCACCATTCGGTTTCACCGTAGATGCGGTCACGGGTGACACCCGGGATATCCTCAACGATGGAGCGTCTTTCTCCGATCAGCTTATTAAATAACGTACTTTTTCCCACGTTGGGGCGGCCAACGATGGCTATAACAGGTTTGGACATAGTGTTCATCCTTTCAGGAAAATCAAGTAAGGCCGAGCAGGTGGCGAATAAGTGCCGCACCGTCGGACGGGGTGGGAATAACGGACACGCCGAGTGCGGTCGACAGCTCATCGGGCGTCATGCCGTCCAAGAACAGATCACCCTCGGAGCGGAGCGTGGCGGCAGGGATCAGCAAGGCATCTCCCAAGGGCTTGCCCATCAGCTGATTTTTCATATCCGTTCCTGTCAGCAGGCCCGCCACGGTGATCTCATCACCGAAAAAGTCATTGTGAATGGGGTACACACGAACGGTCAAGCCCTCAGCACGGGCGCATAGAGCGTGGCAAAGACTGCGCAGTGTGTCATATGCCGCCAGTCCCGTACACACGGAGACCTCTCTCGGGGCTTTGAATTGCGGCAGCAATTCGTCAAGATAGGCAAGCTCGTCCGAAAAAGCCGTTGTTAGGTCGGTCAGCATACCAACACCGTTCTCGATCTGCGCATATTCCTCGTAATAATCGTTGTCGGGCAGAGGAAGCTCTGCCTTAACGTATAGCTCGTCAGCGGGGTAGAAGAGGCGTGTGCCGTGCTTCCTTTTGCACTCGTCACCAAAGGTGTTGACAGCTTTAAGAATGTTGGCACATTCCTCCTTGGTGTAGGGCGTAAGAGGGTAGAGCTTGTCTCGGTATTTCGTCAGCCCTGCAGGAACGATGGAAACGCTGGACACAGCGGGATACAAAGCCTCAAGATCCCTCATGCTTTGCAAAAGCTCCTCGCCGTCATTGATGCCGCGGCACAGCACGATCTGACAGCACAGCGTGATGCCCGCATCGGCAAGCCGTTTCATATAGGAGAGCACCTCACCTGCTCGCTTGTTGTGCATCATTTTGACACGAAGCTCAGCGTTTGTGGTGTGAACCGAAATGTTGACGGGGGAGATGTGCATATAAATGATACGGTCAATATCCTTGTCCTGTAGGTTGGTCAGCGTGATATAGTTTCCGTGCAAAAAGGAGAGGCGGGAGTCGTCATCCTTAAAATACAGGGTGTCACGCAGGCCGCTTGGCAGCTGGTCGATAAAGCAGAAGATGCATTTGTTATGGCAGGATTGCTTTTGATCCATTAAGGGTGTTTCAAAGCCAAGGCCGATGTCATCGTATTCCTGCTTGGCGATTTTCTTGGTGAGGATTTTTCCCTTGCGCTGCAAGGAGAGCGTGATGCGGCGGTCTGTCAGATAAAAGCGGTAATCCAGAACGTCCGTGATCTCGTGACCGTTGATGGACAGCAGAACGTCTCCGCTTTGAATGCCTGCCTTAGCCGCTCGGCTATGCGGTAATACCTCGGTTATGGTGACCATAGCTTCCTCCTTACATTAGTACCATATTATTATACCACATGTTTGCTGTTTTGTCAAAGGTTTCTTTAGTCATAATCTCAAAAGCTCAAGCATAGGCTGTAACGGCACCAAATGTATGGAAGAAAAGGAGAATTGCCATGAACAACAATACGGGAATGCCTGGTGTGCAGAACACACAGTATCAGATGCCTTTGTTTGACCGAACCGTTAACACCGAATGTAACAACGATTACACCTTGCCCGACTACATGTGCGAGATACGGCGTGTGCTTGGGGTAGAGGCACACGTTCTCCCGCCTGCTAAATACGTGGGCAGCTACGAGGCGGAGCTTGGCGGCACGGTGGAATATCAGGTGCTGTACGTGGGAGCTGACGGCCGACTGTACAGTGCGCCTCTTGCGGCAGAGTATGCGCTTCGTGTCCCTCTGGAGACGTCCGATGAGCTGGATATGGGAGAGGGCGTTACGTGTCTTGCCGATGTGGCGGCAGAAAGCGTGACGGCACGGGTGAGCGGACCGAGACGGCTGTCCGTACGTGCACGTTTGTGCGCTCATGTATGCTGCTTGGGGATATGCACGCCCGAGCTTGACATGCAAGGAGAAACACCGACGCAGAGCCTGCAAAGAATGGAGCAGGAGGTTGAGCAACACATGGCCTTTGTCTGCACGGCCGAGGAGCCTATTCACCTTCTGGATAGTCTGGAGCTTGGTGAGGGTGACAACGTGCGTGTGGTCAGCGCAAAGGCATCGGTGGTCATCCCCAATTCGAGCTGCGAGAATGGGCGTGTGAGACTGGTTGGTGAGGCGGTTCTTTCTTTACTGTTATGTCTTGAGGAGAGCGGAACGGTGTACTGTGAGGAGAGACGAATTCCCTTACAAACAGACGTGGCGTGCGACGAGGCAGAGGACGGCTGTCAATGCCGTGTGCTTGCTCACGTCAAGGAGTTATCCGTTACGGTTGAGGAGGGCAGAGTGTCCTCGGAGCTGACCGTGGAATGTGAGATACGGATCAGAAGGCCGATGCGAGCCACCTATACCGCCGATATCTACTCAACAGAGCATCAAAGCGAATGCTCTTACCGTACGTATCGTCTGAGTGTGCCTGCGGCGATCCTTGGGGAGACGGTCAAGCAAGAGCATTCCGTCAGTCTCTCGGAGCTTGGCTTAGCAGAGAATGCCGAAATCGTCTGTGCCGAGGCCTTGCCTATGCTGACGCATTGGGAGAACGGCGGACTGTGCGGAACGGTGAGATATACCCTTGTGACACTGTGCGATGGAGAGTACAGCACGGCAGAGTGTGCTGTGCCTCTTTGCGTGCCCGCAGAAGAGGCCGAGGTGAGCGGTTTCTTTGCTACAGCCTTGCCCATGACAGTGCAGGCAACGGTGCAGGGCGAGGAGATCGTGATCTGCTCGGAGCTGTTCGTCAATGCCGAGGTGCTGACAGAGCAGGTTGTGCGGGGGGTCAGCGAGGTACGCTTTGGCGAGACATTAGCTAAGCGAGGCCATGAGCTGATCATTTGCTATCCGGAGAAGGGTGACACGCTTTGGACGGTAGCCAAGCGATACAGCGTGCCAATCAGCAGGATCATGGGGGCAGAGGCAGACGACTTGCACGGGGTTAGATATCTCTTGATACCGTAATGGAAGTATCCTAAATCAAACAGAATAAGAATGACCGCTTTTGCTGATGCAAAAGCGGTCACGCTTTATTGGATCATAGAAACAGCATCGGTGATGGTCTTTTCCAATGCTTCCTCACCGTATTTGTCAACGTCAGCCTTGTTCTTTTCTCCGTGCGTCAAGCATCCTGCACCGCCGATGCAGCCGCCCTGACAAGCCATGCCCTCGATAAAGTTGCCGTTGAGCATTCTTCGGGAGGCCTTGAGTAAAGCGATGCGGCAAGCTTCAATGCCGTCGCAGGGAACGGCCTTCAGGTCAAAGTCGTCAAGTCCCTGTTCCTTGAGTGCTTGCGCCACGGCATCGGACAAACCGCCACTGCGGGCAAAGATGCGTCCGTAATAGGAGGCGTTGTTCAAAACGTCCTCTTCCATAGTGGAAATATCCAGGTCACGGCTATCGAACAGTGCCTGAAGCTCCTCAAAGGTGATCACGCAGTCGATCAAGTCCTTCACTCGATCCTCCTGCATCTCCATCTTTTTGGCCGTGCAAGGACCGATAAAGATTACCTTGGCACCGGGCTCGGTGCTCTTGATGTATTCTGCTATGGTAGCAGCAGGGGAGAGATTGTGTGAAATATAGGGAGCGAGATCGGGGAACTGCTTTTTGATGTAAGCCACAAAGGCGGGACAGCAGGAGCTTGTTAAAAATCCCTTTTCGGCAAGCTCACGAGCCTCACTTAAAGCCACCATGTCAGCACCAAGGGCAGCCTCAACCACCGTATGGAAGCCAAGTGCCTTAATGCCGCTGATGACTTGACCGAGCTTAGCATACGAAAACTGGCTGGAGATGGAGGGAGCAACAACCGCATATACACGGGTGGCCTCGTCCTTTTGGCTTGCCTTCAGAAGCTCGATCGCATTCAAAATGAAGGATTTGTCCATGATGGCACCGAACGGACACTGGTATACACAAGCACCGCAGGCAATGCAGGCATGATTGTCGATCGAAGCCGCATTTTCATTATTGCTGGAAATGGCCTTGACCTTGCATGCCTTAACACAGGGGCGGGTGTGGTTGAGAATGGCTCCGTAGGGGCAAACCTTGGCGCACTGACCGCACTGGACACACTTGGTTTTGTCGATGTGAGCAACGTGGTTATCATCAAAGGAGATCGCCCCTCTCTTGCATACGTCCTCGCAACGGTGAGCCAAGCAGCCACGGCAGGCAGAGGACACCTCATAGCCGCTCATGGGGCATTCATCGCAGGCAATCTCAATGACCTCAATCACATTGGGGTTGCTGCTGTCACCGCCCATGGCAAGCTTCACACGCTCTGCCACGATGGCACGCTCCTTGTAGACACAGCACCTCATGGTCGGCTCACTTTTGGGAACGATAATATTGGGAATATCCATAATGCCTTCGGCTAAGCGATCGTTCCAGGCAAGACGAGCGACCTCACGTAAAACCTTATATTTGAGATGTTGAACCTTGGTATCGAATTTTCTCATAGTAGGGGGAAAAACCTTTCTTTAAGTAGATGTAATCAGAAATAATTGATTTTTACACGCTTTCCCATGTTGCGTAAGCAATCGGCAAGCTCGGTAACCAAATTCATTTTGATGTGAAAATTAATGGGGAGCTCGGGGTTTTGGTGAGCGGGGTTGACGGCACGTCCCACAAAGAAGTTGATGTCGGTTGCTTCCTCGAAAAGCAGGCGGGAGAGCAAAGAAGCTCCGTCGTGCATAAAGCTCCATTTTTCGTATTTTTTGTTATCACCCAAATAATCCTTGGCATATTCCAGCACACGGTTCATGGTAATGATACCCTCGGTAACCAGATCCACACCATCGATCTGTGCGATAGGTGGAATATCGGGGTCGGGATATTCCAAAACGGGAACGATGGGCTTATTTAGGTGCTTGGCGGCAATCGACGAGGTCGTGCCGCCGCAAATGACGTGCTTACCCTCCTTAGCAAAGAAGAGCGACATCATACGGTCACAGTCGTTGCGGTTGGAGGGCGGTCCGAACATGAGATTCATAGGCTCACGTCGGCGAACCCTCAGCACAAAGACTGTGGTGTCGTCACCAGGGACACCGTCGTATAGACGGTTACATTCGTCCAAAAGCATGGTGGCAAGCGTTTTGGCCGTAAAGCCGACCTGAGAAAAGGTCTCAAGATACTGAATGATATTATCTCTTTGCCAGCCAAAGTTTAAGGATAAACCCACACCCGCATGAATACATCCGTCCGACATGGCAACAAAGATATCGCCTTCCTCCAGGCGGACGTGCGAACGGTAGATCTTCTTGCCGCCGATGTTCAGCTCGGTCATGGGATAATCCACGTGAACGCCGTTGCGAAGCAAAATCACGTGAGGATTATCATATTGGAAAATATCGGCTTCCTTTTTGTTCAAAACATGTATGATGGTAAAGGTGGAGTACGCCACGTTTCGCACCGAGCAAACAGGGAGCGTATCGGCAATGGTCTGCACGCAATCCTCCAAGGACATGCCTGCATTGAGCATCGTGGCAATGATCTTGGAGGTCAGCGTGGACAGAATGCTGGCCTTTACGCCGCTTCCAAGACCGTCGGCCAAAACGATGATCTTGGATTGATCGCCCTGCTCCACGATCTCAATGTGGTCACCGCACAGCTCTTCTCCAATGTGGTTTAAGCTGTTATATCCCAAATCAACGCACAAATCAGTCATCTTTGATAGACTCCTTTAGCTTTGTCAGTGCGATTTTGGTCTCGGCGGCAGTTTCGCCGAGAAGGGAAGCGATCTCCTGGACGATACGCATCTGCTTTTCTACCACGCGGTCAGCGATCTCCATGGTCTGCTCACGCATATCGTCTTTCTTTTTGTGCTGATACTCCTCATCCGTTACGTCTCGCATAATGCAGATCAGAATATGGTAATCACGGTCAAACACAATGGTCTGCTCCACGTATCGCCGATATTCGGGAAGGTAGGTGCGCACGTTGTGGGCATTCCTGCCCGAATTGCGAACCGAGATAAAGGTGTTGGGATCCAATATGCGGACAACGGGCTCTCCCAAAATATCCGAGGCCTTGGAAAGATTAAAGATGGACAGGGCAGAGCGGTTGATCTGTTGAATTTCCAAATCGTCATTGAGAACGATAATGGCATTAGGCGTGTTGTTGATAATATTATCCGAGAAATTCTCGGCACGGTCCTTCAAATACGGCAAGCACATAGAGATCTCTGCTTTGCCCTGATATACGGCAATGGCTTTCTCACGGCATGTATTGTAACCGCACGTGCCGCAGTTCAGCTCATCGGCTTTCTTGATCTTACCCATCTGGCGCAGGATGGCTGCTATTTCGGTTTCCGTTGGCAGCTTGGCCTTTTTCTCAATGTATTCAATATGCTTGCGCATGCTTTCCGCGGCAGGCTGGTCAACGGCGAATTGCTCTTGTCCCGCATAATCGGTGACAGCACGGTAAGAATGCAGGGGCGAACGGTGGTTCTTTTCCATGATCGGTCCGCCGATACAGCTGCCTACGCATGCTGACATTTCGATAAAGCAACGGTGAATATCACCTGCCTCAATATCCTGCAGCACGGAAATACAATTCTCTACGCCGTCAACGGCGAGATATGCATAGCCCTCGGCCGTGCAATCCATGGTTTTGAGGATGCCGCCCGTGGTGGGGAACAAACGGGCACGGGAGCTTTCGGTGTTATCTACCGATTTTTCAAGGGTGATGCCTGCGTTATTCAGCATTACGGAAAGCTCCTCAAAGGTCAACACGGCATCCACGATGCCCTCGTAATGCTCAGCTTCATCCTTTTTGGCAAGACAAGGGCCGATGAATACGGTTTTGGCGTCGGGGTGGCGGCGTTTGATATCCTCACAATGTGCCAGCATAGGACTTTGCACGTCCGCTAAATGGGAGAGAAGATGAGGAAAATTCTTTTGTATCAAAAGATTGACCGAATGACAGCAGGAGGAAATGACGATATCTCGCTTTTCCTCAAAGATCAATCTTTCGTATTCGTTTTTGACCATGGTAGCGCCAATGGCGGTTTCCTCTACGTCGGCAAATCCGAGCGCAATGAGAGCACGGCGCATGCTGTCGATGCCAACCCCCTCGTAATTGGCGATAAAGGAGGGAGCCAGGCTGACGTATACAGGCGCACCCGATTGGATCAGCACGCGAACCGACTCCGTCCCGTCTGCAATCTCCTTGGCGTTCTGCGGGCAAACAACAAAGCACTGCCCGCACAGAATACATTCGTTGGAGACAATGTGGGCCTGATTCCCCGAGAAACGAATGGACTTGACAGGGCAGTGGCGGATACATTTATAGCAGTTTTTACAGTTTGATTTTTTTAACTTCAAAAATTCACTCATATAAGCCTTCCTTTTGCATTATGCATTCTGCAAGGGAAGCAGAATATGCTTTTCGAAAAACTCACGGAAGTTTTCAGGGTTGATCCCTTCAAAAACAACGTCGTCAACCGAAACAGTGACGCCCTTGGGGTGGCACTTACCAAGGCAGAACGAGCCCGTTAAGACCACAAGGTCGGATAAGCCGTTCTCCTCAATGGCCTTTTGAAGCAGATCAATGATGGCTTGGGATCCACGGAGGTGACAAGAGGAACCGATACATACGCGAATGAACATCATAGCTTGGCGAGAACCTCTTTTTCAAAAAACTCCTTGGTGGTATCGGGGGTCACAGAATAAACCTGATCTTCGATACATACGCTGACGTGCTCTTGGCAAATACCGAGACAAAACGTGCCGGCGATCGTAACCTTATCCTTCAAGTTATGCTCGGCAATCAAATTCTGAAGCTGCTCGAGAACGTGGCGAGAACCCTTGAGATGGCAGGAAGAGCCGATGCAAATGGTGATTTTCATGATGCGTCTCCTTTTCATAAAGACATACAAGAATTAGGTAGTAAGACGGGTGGTCTTGACTCCGTTATTATTTTAACATATTGTGGGGCGTTTTTCAATACTTTGTGAAAAATAAATCAAAAAAAGTGTAGAAAAATCGAAAAAATATTTTCGTCAAAGGGGTTGACAAACAGAAATAAGCGTGATATAATATACAGGTCGTCAAGACATCTGGGTGTGGCGCAGCTGGTAGCGCGCTACCTTGGGGTGGTAGAGGCCGCAAGTTCAAGTCTTGTCACTCAGACCAGGAAAGCAGAACAAACTTGAGTTTGTTCTGCTTTTCTTTTTTATAAAGTATGAATGGAGATCGACTATGAAAAAAAATGAATTGCGTGTATGGATCACGTCCGCCGCTTTCCTGTTGCTGTTTCTGATACTAACGCTTTGTGTATGCTTCGTTGACGTTCAGCCCATCGGCCCAGAGTCCTCACAGGTGGGTTTGTCTGCGGTGAACGGTGCTGTTTTCGATATGCTTGGCGTGAGCGAGACGTGGGAAACGGTCACCGAGCTGATCGGTCTGGTTGCCATAGGCTGTGCCGTACTGTTTGCCTTGCTTGGCTTTGTTCAGCTGATCAAGAGACGAAGCCTTAAGGAAGTCGACCGTGATCTGTATGCCTTGGCGCTCTTATACGTTGCCGTTGGTATATGCTACATGGTGTTTGAGGTGCTGGTGATCAATTACCGCCCCATTTTGGTGGACGGCGTTCTTGAAGCATCCTATCCGTCCTCACATACCATGCTGGTGCTTTGCTTGCTGGGAGCTGCCATGCACCAGCTTTGGCAAAGAGTACCGTGCCGAGCATGGCGTACGGTTGGAGCGGCTTTGATCAGTATATTGATGATGCTTACCGCCATCGGTCGTCTCTTGGCGGGTGTGCATTGGTTGACCGATGTTCTCGGAAGCATACTGCTTTCGGCAAGCCTTGTTTGCGCTTATCTTGCTTTGTGCATGCACGTAAAACACAAGGCGTGACATACAATGATTTCGGGCAGACTCCGCAGAGTCTGCCCGAAAAATTTTATTTTACGAGATATACGGTGCTTTGATACGGAGTGCTGGAGCCGTCCGTACCGCGGCGGATCCAAACACGGATCTCATTGAGACCCGTGGAGAGCAGGGAATCGTTGATGGTAAATTCAACGGTTTTATTGCCCCCCGATTCGGTTTTTGCTATATCCTTGTTCAACACCAGCCTGCCGTTGATGTACACCTCGGCACGAACGGCGGTGGTAGACGAGTATTTTACGCTTAGCCTATAGGACGATGAGCCATCGGTAGCGGCACAGGTCTTGTAATTTTCCTTAAGGCTTGAGTTTCCAACCTCATCCAAGTAAAGGATCTCTTGGTTTTTCGCATTGTAGACTCGCAGGCCTACCTTTTTGGTCTTAGGGTTGTCTTGATATTGGTCGGTGGCCGTAGCGATCCAATTTCCGTTGACTATGGAGTCGATCAAGGTCGCCTCGGAGGTCATCTGTGCATTCCACCACGCGAGACGGCGTGTTACCCAGTATTTCAGGTGGATATAATCTACCTCATAGCCTCTCTTGTACTTCCACATATCCTCGTTGACCGCCAAGGCCTCCTTCAGATAGTTATAGGTGGAGTCGATTACACCACCGTCCGAGATCGTGGTTTCCATATATGCTCGGAACTTGGGATATTCCTTGTACACGGCCTTGGCAAATTCGGGATCCTTAAGCACGTCATAAAACCATTTCGTGGACGTTCCGCGGGACGTATGGTAGCCGACAATGTCCTGGATGGCCCAACCGCTGGCACCGCCGCAGCCGTAGTCAAAGTCCCAGACCACGCCAAAGGAAAGCTTGCCGTCTATGGGCATGTATAGGTAGGTGCTCTTGTTGCCGATCTCATTGGAGAAGAAGTCGGAAACGAGCCAAAATCTTGCCATGCTCTCCAGGTCAACCAAGTCACGGTAGGATACCGTTTTGCCTTGGTAGGTGGTGGTAAAGTCATCGCTGTTTAAGGCATCCTCTACCGCTTGCAGATAGCCCTTGATGTAATTCCAAAGCTCGGAATTGGTGGACTTGACATTCTCGGGATCCTTGATGGAGAAGAGAATACCGCCTGTCGTTGTAAAGGTTGAAGCATCGCTCGTGTTATCCCTCGACCACTCGATGATAAAGCCGCCGTTCTTTTGGGGCATAATGATATAATCGGATACAGTATACGTTTTTCCGTTGTAGGTGACGCTGCCCGAGGTGATCCAGTTGAGATTGGATACCAGCTGAT
>SVTU01000007.1 GCA_015063655.1 Oscillospiraceae bacterium | reverse complement strand
GTGGTCTCCTCGGGCGCCGGCGTAGTCTCCTCGCCCTCGGGCTTTTGTTGACAGGACGCAAGCATACCTATCATCATCACAAAGCACAGCATAAGGCATACAATCCTTTTCATACGTTCCTCACTTTCTCTTTTTTAGGCTCGACAACGCCTTAATAAAGGTATCAAGATCCTGAAACTCACGGTACACGGAAGCAAAGCGCACGTAGGCAACGGCATCTCTGTCCTTGAGCTTTTCCATCACCATCTCACCGATCTCGTTGGTAGACACCTCGTTGTTGAGGCGGTTTTGAAGCTCTACCTCGATTTCGCTGACAATATCCTCGGCACTGACGGGGCGTTTCTCACACGCCTTCAAAATACCCGTCATCAGCTTATTGCGGTCAAAAACCTCCTTGGCTCCGCTCTTCTTGATCACGATGATCTGTGCCGCCTCAATGACCTCAAAGGTGGTAAATCGCTTTTGGCACGCCAAGCACTCTCGTCTTCGACGAATGCTGTTCCCCTCGGGAATGGGACGGGAATCGATGACCTTGCTGTCTTCAAACCCACATGCAGGACATTTCATAACGCAGTGAACCTCCGTGTTTGCCTTTTTATACATTATACCATACCGTACCAATTCTGTAAAGTGTTTTTTTACCAAAAAACCTGCTTCTTCCAGCTCTGCCATCACTTTTCAGTGCGTTTGACACACTCTTCATGATATAATGGTGACGGTATATGCCCCTTTGGTGGGGCAATTAGGAGCATAGAGGCATATACTGTTGAGGAAATCTTTTACAGAAAGGAAGTCATGCTATGAATGCTTCTAACAGGCCCATTGCGCAAGAGGGTATGGGATATCTTGTTGTGAAGGTATCCACAGCCCTTGGCGCTGTTCCGCTTGCGGGGGCAAGCGTCATCATTCGGGACAGCACCGACGGTTCTCCCATTCGTTATTCCCTAGTCACCGATACAGACGGCCTTACCGAGCGTGTACCTCTTCCCGCACCGCCTCGCTCTCTCTCCGAGGCACCGCCCACAAGCGATGCTCTGCCCTATGGGCTGTATATCGTTGAGGTGTTTGCCGATGGGTACGCCGACCGCTTTTACCGCAACGTTGCCATTTTTGAGGGCATTACCTCCGTTCAGCCCGTTCTGACTGTACCGCTGACAGAGGGTGCAAACCCCGATTCCTCGGACGGCAGAAGGCTCCACGGCACGGGAGGGCAGACGGTATGAACACCTTTCTTCCCTTTATTCCCGACACCGTTACCGTACATCTCGGCGCACCGGGCGCCCCCGCCGAAAACGTAACCGTTCCCTTTGAAGAGTACATTGCCAACGTGGCGTCAAGCGAGATCTATCCCACCTGGCCGGAGAGTGCCATTCGTGCCAACGTCTATGCGCAGATCTCCTTTGCCCTCAACCGCATCTACACCGAATACTATCCCTCACGGGGGTATGACTTCGATATTACCAACGACACGTCCATCGACCAATCCTTTGTAAACGGACGGGATATTTTTGAGAATATCGAGCAGATCGTGGGAGAGATCTTCACAAGCTATATCTCCCGCCAAGGAAGCGTAGAGCCGCTGTTTGCCCAATACTGCGACGGCATCGAGGTGCAGTGCGGGGGGCTTTCGCAATGGGGGAGCGTTACACTTGCTGAGCAGGGCTATTCACCCATAGACATACTGACCTATTATTACGGAAACGATATTGAAATTGTGCGTGACGTCCCCGTAGGCTCGCTGACGCCAAGCGCACCCGCAAGCCCGTTGCGCCTCGGCTCGGTGGGCGACAGCGTACGTGCCTTGCAAATACGCCTCAACCGTATCTCCGCCAATTATCCGTCCATCCCGAAGATCGCACAGCCCGACGGTGTGTTCTCCTACGACACCGAGGAGGCCGTTAAGCGGTTTCAAGAGATCTTCTCTCTCACGCCCGACGGCATTGTGGGCAATGCCACTTGGTATCGCACCGAGCGCATCTACAATGCCGTCAAAAGGCTTAATGAGCTGACGTCCGAGGGAATCTCGCTCTCCGAGGTCACCGCACAGTATAACGGCTCGCTCTCTGAGGGAGACAGCGGCTCGGACGTGATCAACGTGCAGTATCTGCTCTCCTATCTCTCCGCCTTCTTCAATTTCCTGCCGTCCATTGCGGTGGACGGCCTGTACGGCCCGTCCACCGCCGCCGCTGTCCGTGCCTTTCAGGAGGCGTACGCCCTGCCCGTAACGGGCGAGGTCGATCTGCCCACGTGGGATGCGCTGTGGCGCACGTACCTTGGCTTTGTTGAGACCATTCCGCTATCGTACACCGAGGGTGTGGTCGTGCCGTATCCCGGTGTTCCGCTTCGCTTCGGGGCTTCGTCCGATGCCGTGCGTCTGCTTCAGGAATACCTGAATTATTTAGCGCAGTACGATCCCGCCCTGCCGTCCTTCCCCGTCACGGGCTACTACGGAAGCCGCACGCAGGAGGCTGTCAATGTCTTTCAGCGAACACGGAACTTAGAGGTAACGGGAACGGTGGGGGCGGCAACGTGGAACGCCATCACCGAGGAATACCGAGATCTGTATCTCGGCAATCAGCTACGTGAGGGACAATATCCCGGATTTGACATAGGGGGTACGTCATGACAGAATTGACCGTAAGCAACGCCATTCGGCAGATACAGCGATATTTGCGAACGCTGTCCTATAACGGATACCCCATCCGCCCCATTCCCATCGACGGCATCTACGCCGAGGAGACACGGGAGGCAGTATCCGAATTTCAACGCATCGTGGGACTTCCCGCTACGGGGATCGTAGACAAGGCAACCAACGATGCCCTATTTTCCGCCTATACGCAAACGCTCTCAGAGCTGAGACGTACCGATCCCGTTCCCCTCTTTCCCCGCTCGCCCCTGCGTGAGACCTTACAAAAGGGAGACGACTATCTGCCCGTACTGATCGTGCGCTATTTGCTTTCTGAGCTATCCGCCTTTTATCGGGATATTCCGCCTCTGTCTCTCTCCACCGTATTCGATGAGGAAACCGAGCAAGCGGTCGTCAAGTTTCAACAAGCCAACCGCCTTCCGACCACAGGCAAGGTGGATAAGGAAACATGGAACGCCTTAGTCAGGCTTTATGATGTCCTATATGAATAAACGAATACCAAATGCCACATATTTTCTACGCCGATCGATGTAGAATATAACGAAATAAAAAAACGGAAGGGGGCTGTCCATGCCAAACAAATATACACAGAAGGCGCAAAGCGTCATTCAGCACACCCACGCCTATGCCTCGGAGCTTGGCCACAGCTTTATCGGAACCGAGCATCTGCTCCTTGCGCTTGCCTCTGAGAAAGGCGCCATGTCCGAGCGTGTGCTGCTCGCTCACAGCATCACGCCCACAAAGCTCCGCCGCACCATAGCCGAGCTTTGCGGCTCGGGAAGCAGCGGCGCTTTGCTCTCGCCCCACGACATGACACCGAGGCTCAGGCAGGTATTGGAGGACGCCGCCAAGGAGGCCACCCTTGCGGGAAGCCCTGCGGTGGGCACGGAGCATCTGCTGCTCGCCCTGCTTTGTGACCGTGAGGCGGTGGCCTGCGGAATCGTGGAAAAATACGGTGTCCGCCTCTGTGATCTTCGCGAGGAGCTTCTCGGCACAAGTGCCTCAACGGCAATGCCGAAAAAGGATAAGAAGAGCGCAGAAAAGGGCTCTTGCGTAACCTCCTTTGGCTACGATCTCTGTGCCGCCGCCCGTGAAGGACGCTTGGACGAGGTGTTCGGGAGAGAGGAAGAGACCGAGCACGTAATCCGCATTTTGTCCAGACGCCAGAAAAACAATCCGTGTCTTGTGGGAGAGCCCGGTGTTGGTAAGACAGCCGTTGTGGAGGGCTTGGCGATCCGCATGGCAAGCGGTAACGTCCCCGAACCTCTGCAGGATAAACGTATTGTTTCGCTTGATCTCTCCGCCATGATCGCAGGGGCAAAATATCGGGGCGAGTTTGAGGAGAGAATGAAGCAGGTCTTGACCGAGGCCGCCAAGGATCCCTCACTGATTTTGTTCATCGATGAGCTTCACACCGTGGTTGGCGCAGGGGCGGCCGAGGGGGCGGTGGATGCCGCCAATATCCTCAAGCCTGCGCTGGCCCGTGGGCAGATCCGTGTGATCGGTGCAACGACCACCGAGGAATACCGTGCTCACATTGAAAAGGATGCCGCTCTTGAACGTCGCTTTCAGGCTGTGACGGTGGCAGAGCCGAACGAGGCCGCCACGCTTCACATTCTGCAGGGCCTGCGCCCCGCCTATGAAAAGCACCATTCCCTTCGCATTTCGGACGATGCCCTGCAGGCTGCCGTCTCGCTCTCCGTCCGCTATCTGCCCGACCGCCGCTTGCCCGACAAGGCGCTTGACCTTGTGGACGAGGCGGCGGCATGGTGCCGCCTGCAAGCGCTCGGCAAGAGAGAGGGTGAGATGTCCGAGCAGGAGCGGCTGCAAAGAGAAAAGGAAGCAGCGATCGCCAAGGGTGAGCTTGAGCGTGCCGAGCAGCTTTGTCTGATGGAGCGAGAGCTACCGCAAGCCCCCGCTGACCGTACCGCAAGCTGCACCGTCATGCCCTCGGACATTGCCGCAGTCGTGACCTCGTGGACGGGTATTCCCATCGATCTTCAGAGCCGCCGTGACACCGAGCTGCTCTTAGACATGGAGAGCAAGCTTTCAGGGGCGGTGATCGGGCAGGAGCAGGCCATACGCACACTGTGTGCCGCCGTCAGAAGAGGCAGAAGCGGCTGGCGCACGCCCTCACGCCCCATTGCCTCCTTTTTATTCCTTGGCGGCTCGGGCGTGGGAAAGACCGAGCTTTGCCGTGCGCTTGCCCGCCATCTCTTCGGCACGGAGCAGGCCTTGATCCGCTTGGATATGTCGGAGTATACCGAGCCTCACAGTGTCTCCCGCTTGATCGGCTCACCGCCCGGCTATGTTGGCTACGGTGAGGGCGGCAGACTGACTGAGCGTGTCCGCCGTTCTCCGTACAGCCTGCTTCTCTTTGACGAGATTGACAAGGCTCACCGTGACGTTTACCACATTCTTCTTCCCATGCTGGAGGACGGTGTTCTGACGGATACGGCGGGCAGGCGAGTGGATTTTCGTAATACGCTCATCGTGATGACGGCCAATCTCTCTCCTCTGTCACAAAAAGCCCCCTTAGGCTTTGGGGCTGACACCGCAGAGGGCGCAAGCAGACGGGAGCTGACGGAGGAGATCAAGCACATGTTCCCTGCCGAGCTGCTCAACCGCTTAGACGAGATCATTCGCTTTCGGACGCTTGACAAAAACGACATGACGGCGATAGCCCACAAGGAGCTTTGCGAGCTGTGCGGGCGCTGCGAAAGCCTTGCACTGTCACTTTCCTTTACCGAGGACGTCCCGCTCTGGCTTGCCGAGCGTTGCTCGAACGGCCGTTACGGTGCCCGTGCCCTCAAGCGGGCGATCGCTAAGGATATTGAGGGCCCATTGTCAGACGCCATGCTCAAAGGAGAGCTTAGTCCAAGAGAAACGGCAATTCTCTCCGTTGTCAACGGCTCGCTTCACATTGAAAAGAGCCACACTCGCCAATCCGTGCTTCCCCAAGGCTTACGTTAAATTTTTGCAAAATTTTTCTTTGGAGCAATATGATCAAGGAAAAGGTGGTATAATACTAAGGAATGATGTTACAAGCAAAGGAGTATAGACCATGAGTAAACCGCAGATCACTCGCTGCTGTGCCCGTGAGATCATCGATTCTCGGGGCAATCCCACCGTTGAAGCATCCGTTTTTTTGGCCGATGGGACCGTTGGCGTTGCCAGCGTGCCGTCGGGTGCCTCAACGGGCATGTACGAGGCTCACGAAAAGCGTGACAATGACAAAAAGCGATTTAACGGAAAGGGCGTGTACGAGGTTGCCTGCAGTGTAGGTACGCTGATTTCCCCCGCTCTGTGCGGAGTGTGCGCATCCGAACAGGCCGAGGTGGACCGCATCCTATGCGAACTTGACGGCACGCAAAATAAATCGGCTCTCGGAGCCAACGCCATTTTGGCCGTCTCACTGGCAACAGCAAGGGCTGCAGCCAATTGGTATGGCGTGCCTCTGTTCCGTTATCTTGGCGGCGTGGACGCCTACCGTCTTCCCATTCCCATGATGAACGTGCTGAACGGCGGTGCGCATGCCGATAACAATTTGGATATTCAGGAATTCATGATCGTGCCCGTCGGCATGCAGCGCTTTGGCGATGCTCTGCGTGCGGGATGTGAGATCTATGCCGCTCTTGGCGGCTTACTGCGTGAGAGAGGCTTGTCCACTGCCGTGGGCGACGAGGGAGGCTTTGCACCCGATCTGTCAGGACACGAGGAGGCTCTCTCTCTGCTGACCGAGGCCATCGGCAAGGCGGGCTACACGACGAAGGACGTGATGATCGCACTTGACGTTGCCTCCTCCGAATGGTATAACGAGGAAACGGGAGAATACCACATGCCGAAGCGCAATAAGCATTGCGACCGAAACGGCATGATCGAATACCTCTCTGAGCTGTGCCGTGCCTTCCCCATTCTCTCCGTTGAGGACGGTCTTGCCGAGACCGATTTTCTTGGCTGGCAGACATTGACCAAGGCTCTGGGCGATCGCATCATGCTGGTGGGCGATGACCTTTTCGTGACCAATCCCGCACGCCTGCGCCGTGGAATTGAGGAAAAGGCAGGCAATGCCATTCTCGTCAAGCCCAATCAGATCGGCACGCTCTCTGAGGTCATGGAGACTGTAGAGCTTGCCGACAAAGCAGGCTATCGCTATATTCTGTCTCACCGAAGCGGTGAAACGGAGGATACCACCATTGCCGACCTTGCCGTGGGGCTTCATGCGCCCTTTATCAAGGCAGGAGCTCCCTGCCGCAGTGAGAGAGTGGCCAAATACAACCGCCTTTTGCGCATCGAATCCTCCCTTGGCATACGCGGCAGCTACGGCTATTCGGGACTTCCCCTCTGCGCTTCACAGATAAAAAGAGTGTAACGGCAACCGGATCTGTCATTTTGGTAAGACCGAAAAGGTCCGAAAACCCGCCCGTCTCCCACAAGAGACTGTCTCATAGCTGCATTTGAGACAGTCTCCTTCTTTTCTTTGCGAGATACCGTTGACATACCGAAAATTATATGATATAATGTATCTGTATATGTATGTCCTTGCACATAATTTATCAATGCATTGAGAGGTAACGTCCTTATGAACGCCACTCCCTATCTTTTGGAGGCAGGCACACCCGACGGGTGCGCTTTCCGACGAAAAACCTTTCATATATTTTCCCGTGTCATCACGGCAAGCACTGTGGTGGCCATGCTGGGAACCATCCTGTATCTGATATTCGCTCTTGCCTCCATGTATCACGGAAGCCGCGATTTTGATTGGCTTCTCGGTATTTTCTCCGACTTTGTTGTCATTATGGATTATGCCCTGGAGGAAAGCCCATACCTGGTGGAGGGCTCCTCATATCCCCCGCTTGCCATCTTCATCCTGTATCCCTTTGCGCTAATATGCAAGAGCGTGTTTGCCAAATACTGTGACCTGACGCTGACGGCGGACGAGCTGACCTCCTTGGTCATTTTAACACCGCAATTCTGGATCGCCCTGATCCTGTTCTTCCTGGTCACGACGACCCTTGTGGTATTTCTGCTTTACCGTCTGTTCCCCGTTCGTCGCCGTGACATGATCCCCTTTGTCTCGGTCATCATCTTTTCCGCTCCCTTTGTGTATGCCATCATGCGAGGCAACACCATCTACTTTGCCCTGATCTTTTTGCTGCTCTTCCTGTGGCTTCACGAAAGCTCCTCGCCTCTCTTGCGTGAGATCTCTTACGTGTGCTTGGCCTTGGCAGGTGCGATCAAGATATACCCGCTGTTCTTCGGCGTATTTCTTCTGAAAAAGAGAAAGTGGTTGCCCGCTCTTCGTGTTGGTCTGTACACCGCTGTGCTCTTCTTTGTTCCCTTTGCTCTGCTTGAGAGCGGCTTGTCTGATCTGTTGCCCTTCCTTGATAATCTCAACGGCTTTGCCAACAACACGCTACGCTTGGGGGCTACCAACAACCTTTCCCCCTCGGCACTGATCTTCCAGCTGCTGTCACTCTTTGGGCTGTCCTACACCGTGGTTTACGACGTTTGCATGGTCCTGATCCTGTCTGTGATCTTCCTTGTCGGCACGTACGCCGCCCTGCGCACGAATGACCGCCTCAGCCGATATATTATCTGCTTTGCCGTGGTCACGCTCATTCCCTCTGTCTCGTATTTTTACACCATCGTGTTTGCTATCATTCCCTTTATGGAATTCATTCGGTGTGCCGACACGCTCGACCGCTTCCGCTACCGTAACTACTTTTTCTGCTTTATGCTGCTGCTCTTCACGCCCCTCATCATCACGCAGTTCTTCTTGATCCAATGTCTCGTGATTTTGTGGCTGTTTGCAGGTGAGGTCTACCGCCTCTTCAAGCATGAGCTGCCTGCCCGCAGACAACAGCAGATCGCACAATAGCATCACGTAAAACACGGGAGAAGCCACATGGCTTCTCCCGTGTTTTATGTAAAGAAGGATGACCTGTCGAAACAGGTCATCCTTCTTTATGATGTCAAGTATATCAGTTGGAGCCTGTGAGCTTTGCGATCTCCTCAGCAAAGTTCTCTTCTCTCTTCTGAATACCCTCGCCCTTTTCAAAGCGCTCAAAGCCGGTTACCGTAATGGTCGTGCCAAGCTCCTTAGCGGTGTTCTCAACGTACTTGCCAACCTTGAGATCATCGTCCTTAACGTAACCCATGTCAAGCAGGCAGTTGTTGTCGTAGAACTTGGAAATTCTACCCGTAACCATCTTCTCAATGATCTGGGGAGGCTTCTTAGCGTTGGCGGGATCGTTGGCGATCTGTGCCATGAGAATGGACTTCTCCTCCTCGATCACAGCTGCGGGAACAGCCTCACGGTTCAGATAAGGCGTAGGATATGCGCCAACCTGAAGAGCGATGTTCTTAGCAAATGCCTCGAATGCCTCGGTAGCGGCAACAGCAGCGTCTACGTCAAAGGAGACGATAACACCGATGGAGCCCGTGCCGTGAATATAGGTGCTGGTGATGCCCTCAACAACGGCAAAGCGACGAATGGTCAGCTTCTCACCGATCACGAAGATCATTTCCTTGAGCTTAGCCTCAACGGTTGCAGAGCCGTCTACGTAGGTGGATGCCATCAGAGCCTCTACGTTAGCAGGCTTGTTAGCGATGATGGTCTTGAGCAGGTTCTTAACAAACTCCTGGAAGGATGCGTTCTTAGCCACGAAGTCGGTCTCGGAGTTAACCTCGATCATAGCGGTTACGTTACCGTCCTTCATGATATCCACGATACCGTCAGCGGCAATTCTGGTAGCAGCCTTCTGCTCTGCCTTCAGCTCGCCTCTCTTGCGGAGAACCTTGATAGCCTCCTCCATATCGCCGTTTGCTTCTACAAGTGCCTTTTTGCACTCCATCATACCGATACCGGTCTTAGCGCGGAGTGCGGCAACGTCTTTTGCAGTAATATTTGCCATCTTTCTTCAATTCCTTTCGTTGTGATTCCTTGGGAATTACTCAGCGTCTGCTGCTTCCTCGGTGGTAGCCTCGGCCTCAGCCTCAGCAAGCTGCTCACCCTGCTTGCCCTCGATCACGGCGTCAGCCAGGACAGAGGAGATAAGCTTGATGGCACGGATAGCGTCATCGTTACCGGGAATGATGTAGTCAGCATCATCGGGGTCGCAGTTGGTGTCTACGATAGCAATAACCGGGATACCCAGCTTCTTAGCCTCGAGAACAGCGTTCTTTTCCTTCTTGGGGTCTACGATAAATACAGCAGAGGGAAGCACGTCCATGGTCTTGATACCGCCATAGTTCTTCTCCAGGTCAAAGATCTCCTTCTGCTTTGCGGCAACCTCCTTCTTGGGAAGCAGATCGAACGTACCGTCCTCCTGCATCTTCTCCAGGCTGTTGAGTCTGCCGATGGAACGCTTAATGGTCTTAAAGTTGGTCATCATACCGCCGGGCCAACGAACGTTTACGTAGTACATACCGCATCTGGTAGCCTCTTCCTTGATGGCATCGGCTGCCTGCTTCTTGGTGCCTACGAACAGAATGGTTCCGCCCTGAGCGGAGAGGTCGCGGACAAATGCATACGCCTCTTCAAACTTCTTAACGGTTTTCTGAAGGTCGATGATGTAGATGCCGTTTCTTTCGGTGAAGATGTACTCCTGCATCTTGGGGTTCCATCTTCTGGTGTGGTGTCCGAAATGGACGCCTGCTTCGAGAAGCTGTTTGATTGTGATTACAGACATGTTTATGTCCTCCTTCGGTTTTTTCCACCACATTGATTTGCGCTGTTTATTGCCCAAGGCGGTCTTGGACACAACCGGAGCGCTCGTCTCAATGTGTGTGTATTTTTTGTTGCACGGCTATGGCCGCGCAATTACAAAATATTATAACATATTCTTCTTTCCTCCGCAAGGCATCGTGCAAATATTTACAAAATATTCACAATTAAAAGATGCTTCTTCTCTTTCTGTCCTTATCGGCGGGGCGGCATTCCTCGGCGGGGAGTCGTACAAGCACAGCATCCGCTCCGATGCATTCGATCCTCTGCCAGGGTATGATCAGCTCATGCTTGCCGCCAAAGCCCAAAAAGCCACCTGCGTGCGGTACGACCAGCGCATAGATCCTGCCGTCGCATACGTCAAAAACAAAATCGGACGGACACCCCAGCCTTGCCCCGTCACATACGTTGATAACCTCTTTGTTGCGCAGATCGCACGTGCTCATTCGTTCCATGCTTCCTCCTCAGGGGGACAACAGAAGTCCCCGACATAAAAGCTGTGATATCACAGCATATGTCGGGGAACTTGTACGGTATGTTATGTTTTTTGCTATTCCTCGGACTTTTTCGATCTTGCTCAATGTGACAGTCCCTATTCTTTTTCAAAGCGCAGCCCTGAAAGCAATCGGAACAGAAGCAGGTGCAGGGCCATGGGCAGAAGCGACAGCATAAGAAAGCCAAAGGGCAAGGCCTCTATGCCGAACAGCAGCCCTATAGGCTCCACGGCAAAGCACAGCATAAAGAAGACGAAAACAAACGTCAAAAGGCCGATGGCATAGGGATTGGCCTTTTTGCTCGGGTACCGTCTTCGGCTTTCGATGCGAAGCGAATACATGACGCTCAGATGCAGCAGCACAAGAGACAAAAACGTAAATTCCGTCTGACACGTAAAGCTTCCAAACAGATCCCAAAGTCCCGCCAGGCGAGGCAAGACCACCGCCACAAGTGCTGCGATCACACCCGAGAGGATCATTCCCGCATTTTGCGAGATGGGCGCATGAAATTCCTCGGACAGGCGCCGATAGCCCTTAGCATTCTCCACGGCGCTATTCTCAGAGGCAAAGATCAGCATGACACACAGATCCACCAAAAAACCGCAGAACAGCAAATGGCGGGCATCCACGGGCGCTGATCCGAAGAACATGGGAAGCATGACCGTGACCATGCGAATAAACTGCGTGCAAAGCACGTAGCGGAAGAAATTGCCTAAGTTATGATAGGCCGCACCCGCACCGAGCATGGCACGGAACAGCGATGCCATACCGCCCTTTCCCTCGGCGGGACGGGGGAGCAGAACGTCTGCACGGCTTTTAACACGCTGTGTACAAGAGCCGCTGACGGCCTCGCCTGCCACGGTCAAGGCCTCCACGCTCTCTTCAAAATAGCCCGAGAAGCGGAACGGCAGAGCGGAGCAAGATACAAACACGTCCGCCTCCGCTCCGATCTCGGCGGCAACGTCGTCAAAGCCGACGACCGTAACCTTCTTGCCCTTGTTATGAGCCTCTCGCACAAGGGTGATCACATCCTCGGTCGACAGACCGTCATACCCGTTAATACTGCCGAAACGGTACGTGATCGGCTCGCCGTGCTCCAAAAACTCACGGATATGTACCGTGCCCGCAGGCATGGGCGTGGCAGGAAGAGACTCATTGCGTCTCTCCTTGATGTTGGAAAATGCGATCACCCGTGTGCCAAGAGCGGCAACCGAGCGCATCGCAGAGGTAAAGGCGGGATCGGAGACCTCGGAGAGGACCAGCATACCGAGAAATTCTCTGGCATCATCGGCAAGCGTTGTGCCTGCCGCCGTTGCCACGGAGAACAAAAGCACGTGCTTTCCCTTGGCACGATGCTCCTCATAAGCACGAAGCAGATCTCCTCTCCCCTGCTCCGACATAGGCACTCGCTCGTTGCCGAGGTAGGTATGCGTACAGCGGGACAGCAGCGAGGCATCACGCCCCACGCTCAACACGTATTTGACACCACCCTGCGTGTAGAAAACACGGTCGGTCCTGTCCGCCTCACTTCCTGTCACATAGCCCGAAATGGGACAGCGGATCGCCAACGCCTCGGTATCATAGGCGGACGCCTTGAGAAATTCACGCAAGCCCTCAACGTAACGGCAGGGGGCACGGACACCCGTGGTCAGCGTATTCTTTTCCGCCGTGGCATACAGTGCCACATGATCGGTCAGCTTAGCCGCCGCACGTCGGACACTTCCGAAATGGCGTATCTCACCGTCGGCGCAGAGGGCCGACTCAAAGTGAAGAACACCGTCGTTAGCCACCGCACCGTCAAGCAAAAACAGATAATCCGATGTAATCAGCCTATCCATCACGTCTGCCGAGCGTACCGCACTGATGTGCTTTGTACGCAGGGCAGCTCTGGCCTGCCTCTCGAAGAAGATACGGCAAACGGTGAGCGCAAGCTGAGACATGGAGGAGGCCGCCACCGCCAGCACCGAGGTAAAGGTGGTCAGCAGAGATACGTCTCCGTCGCTGATGATCAGCGATAAAATACTAAAGGGCAGAATGATCAGCGACAGGATCATAGCAAAGCCCGAGCAATACTTGCGAAGCATCAGCAAGCCCTCGGGGATCTTGGCTCTCGACGGAATGCGTATGCCCTGCCCCGTACGTGCGCCGAGATAGGTATAGGCACCCACCGCCGTCACGATCGCACGGGCGCTGCCCGCAAGGATCTCCGAGCCTGCATGCACCATCGTGGGCATCTGCCGCACGTCGGTCTCGTTCTCACGAACGCCCGCATCGGCAAACTTATCGCAAACGGCGTATTCGTCCTTTTCATAGCGAACACGGACACGAAGGGCATCCGACGTGACAAGACGGGCATCAAAGCAAAGAATATCGCCCTCTCCGATCAGCACCACGTCGCCCACCACCACGTGCTCGGCATCCACGGCATATGCCTTGCCCGAGCGCACCACGGTGGCAGAGGGACGATAGAAGGCATAAAAGCCCTCAAAGAGCCGCCATGAACGGTAATAGAGAGCCAGGCAAATGCCTGTGTTGATCACAATGATGCACAGCGCCGTTGCGCCAAGTGCCGTCTCCCGAAAGCAAAGCGAAAGGATCGACATCACAATGAGAAGCACCAGCGAAAAATCCGCCATCAGTTCCTTGAGCATAGACGGAACGCCCTTACGGCTGTATAAGAACAGCCTTCCCGCTCCCTTACGGTAACGGCGGCGTGCCGCCCCGGGCGACAAGCCCGAGGCCGCATTGCTCTTTACCCTTTGCTCCGTTTCGGCAACGCTTAGCGTGTGCCATTTTTCATCGGTCATTTTCATAGGCGTCAAAGGCATGCCACACGCAGCTGTCCGTCTTCATCCACAAACAGCTTGGCGGCACGAATGGAACGCTCGTAATCGGATATGATCTGCTCTGCCAACGGGTCCTCCACGTGCATGCGGATATACCGACGCATATGTCTGGCTCCGAAGCGTTGAGAATACGACTCACGGGCAACCACAGCCGCCGCCTCGTCGGTATACTCAAACACAATATTCTTCTCGGCAAGCACGGTCTTCATCTCGTCAAGCATGATCTTGGCGATGGATGCAAAGTCCTCCACGCTGAGCGAGCGGAAGGTAATGATCTCATCCACACGGTTGATAAACTCGGGGCGCAGGAAATCGGACAGTGCCTTCATGGTGCGATCCCGGTTGGCAGAATGCTCGCTTGCCGTAAAGCCCACGGTAGAGGAGCTTGTAGAGCCTGCGTTGGTGGTCATCACGATCACGGTATTCTCAAAGTTCACCGTCTTGCCCCGGGCATCGGTGATACGGCCGTCATCCAGGATCTGAAGCATGATATTGAGCACGTCGGGATGGGCCTTTTCGATCTCGTCAAACAGAATGACAGAGTACGGACGGCGGCGCACCTTTTCGGTCAGCTGTCCCGCCTCGTCATAGCCCACGTACCCGGGAGGCGCTCCGATGATACGGGAGACGGAATGCTTCTCCATAAACTCCGACATATCCAAGCGGATCAGCGTTTCGGGCGAATGGAACAGCTCGGAGGCCAGGGTCTTGACAAGCTCTGTCTTGCCCACGCCCGTAGGCCCTGCAAAGATAAAGGAAACGGGCTTACGCTTATAGGACACACCCGCACGATTTCTCTTGATGGCACGTGCCACGGCACTCACCGCCTCATCCTGACCGATGATACGGCGGGACAGGCTTTCGTATAGGCGGTCGATCTTTTCATACTCGTTTTGTGAAATATTGGTAGCGGGGATACCCGTCCAAAGCTCAATGACGGAGGCTATGTGGTTTTCCTCCAAGGTCACCTGCTCGCACTGCGGCTCGATCTCCCGCAGGCGCTCGGAAAGCTTCATTTCCTCCGACTTGATCTTAATGATCTCCTCGTAGTTCTTCTGTGCCGCACGGTCATCCTCGGGGGTGTTGGCCTCGGTCGCCTCTCTCTTTTCCTTCAGGGAGAGCAGCTTCTCTCGGATCTCCTGTGCCTCGTTCAGCACTGAGCTTGAGAGCGACAGCCCCGCCGCCGCCTCGTCGAGCAGGTCGATGGCCTTATCGGGCAGGTAGCGGTCGGTAATATACCGCTCGGATAGCACCACGGCACGGCGCAGAACGCCGTCGGGAATGCGAATGGCATGGAATTCCTCGTAATAATGCTTGATGCCCTGCAGCATCTCCACCGTCTCGTCAAGCGACGGCTCACCCACCGTTACGGGCTGGAAGCGGCGCTCAAGTGCCGTATCCTTTTCGATATACTTGCGGTACTCGTTGAGCGTGGTGGCACCGATGATGCGCACCTCACCCCGTGAGAGAGCGGGCTTGAGGATATTGGCGGCATTCACGCTTCCCTCTGCATCGCCCGTGCCCACGATATTATGCACCTCGTCGATAACGAGAATAACGTTGCCCGCCTCACGCACCTCGGACAGCAGACCGAGAATTCGGGATTCAAACTGTCCTCTGAACTGTGTGCCTGCCACCAGAGCCGTCAGATCCATCAGATAGATCTGCTTGCCCCGAAGCTTATAAGGCACGTTGCCATCGGCGATCCTTTGCGCCAAGGCCTCGGCGATCGCCGTTTTACCAACACCAGGCTCACCAATGAGACAGGGGTTGTTCTTTTGACGGCGAGAGAGGATCTGTATCACACGGTCAAGCTCTCGGTCACGGCCGATGATCCTGTCAAGCTTGCCCTCGGCGGCACGGCGGGTCAGATTGCGGCAATAGGTGTCAAGGAACTTATACTTCTTGTGCTGCTCCTTCTTCTTGTCTCTTTCCTTACCCTCTCCGCCCTTTTCCTCCTTGGGAACGGGAGAGGAAAGCCCTGCATCACGGAAAAGCTTTGGCAGATCGATGGCAGGCGCACCGCCCTCCTCGTTGTCGTCGTTCTCGGAGGGAGTTCCGTCTCCGATATACTCCGTGATCTCGTTTTCCATGCTTTCCAGCTGCTCAGGCGTAATACCCAGCTTATTCATCACGTCTCCCAGCATATTATCCACGGGAACGCCCATATCCTTGGCGCACTTCATGCACAATCCCTCGGAGAGCTTATTTCCGTTTTCAATTCTGGTGACAAACACCACCGCCACTCGCTTGTGGCACTTTGAACACATTACCATATCTGCTTCAAACGGCTCTGCCGTTCTTCCCTTCCTTTCGGGTTGCTTTTTCCATTATTCTTTCGTAAAATTCACGTAGACGGCCTTGGAGTCGGCACACACGATGGCGGTATGCTCATCATACACCAACAGCTTTCCACTGTGGGTATCGTAGCTCTCCTCCCGCCCCGTTTCGGTATCCAAGCGGGTCACGCCCTGATCGGTCTTAAGGATTACGTAGCCGTTGCGGACGTACATCTCCTCAACGGAAACGCTCACCGTTCCGTCATACAGCCTGCGGCCGTCGGGGCCGTACACCAAAATTCTGTTTTGATCGTTGAGCGCTCCCGTGCGAACGGCCACCGCACAGCCCTCCTCGGTGGCGCACAGGGCGGATAGCTCTCCACTGTACGGGTCGCTGCCCGCCTCATAGCCATCCTTTTGGAAGGCATGAATGCCGCCGTCGGTCACCACCGTCAGCCATCCATCCTCGGCAAAGGCACAGCCGAGAGGAAACTGTGAGGCGATCACGGTCTCGTAGATCACACGGTTAAGCTCCTCATTTGCCTTTTGGTTGCGCTTTTCGGGTGCAATATTATACATTCGGACAATCGTTCTGCCCGTGCCGTCTCCTACGTCGTAATACAGCACAGCCATGCGCTCGCCCTTCTCGTCGATATCCAACGCAAGGGCGTATTGCTCCTTACCGATCTTACCGATCTGCCCGAAGCTGTCGTTATAAACGTAGATCATCGAGCGATAGGCGGCGGTGCGTGTGATCACGGCAAAGGTACCCGAGGGTGAAAGCGTTGCCGCCGTAACGGGCGCCTCCAGCGTTTCGGTATGCACCTTGGAGAAGGAATTGTACACGGCGAAGGTATTGCCCGCCATGTCATACACCAGCAGATGCTTATCCGAGCTGACCGCATACGGAGAAACGAAGGTCGAGGTGCTTTTCAGCGTCTTGCGTCCCGAGGCGGTAAAGATCAGAACACCTGACGGACTGACGGCAGCTATTCCGCCTCGGTACATCGTAAAGTGCTGACCCGCATGCACGTCATAGGAAAGGGATTGGTAGCCCGAATTGGCCAGATCCACCGCATTTCCGAAATCCTTGACGAAATAAAACAGATTACCGTAGGTAATATCCCGATAATGGATCACAAAGGAGCCAAGGAGAAAGACGATCAAAAGCACGCAGAGAATACGTTGCGCTACCTTATACTTTGCGCTGACCTCGGCATAATATACATCACCTGCGGCATCAAAGTCCTCGTGCCGCAGCACCTTTTCCTTTTGGGGCTTGGTGCTGAAAAACCGAGTAAGCCTTGTCCTGATACTCTGCCTTTCTCCTTTTCGGCCGTCCGATGGCTCTGCTCCGTCCTGCCGTGACTCATCCTCAAAGGCCTCACCCTGCGCCGCTCTCGGCTCTTCACTGCGTTTTTTCTGCCGATTGCCAAAGAAACGCTTTTTCATAGCTTCTCCTCCTTTCTCCTATCATTGACTGATTTGCCTTATATATCCTTGGGATACACAACACGGCACAGATACAGGCCGTGGGGCGGTGCGGTTGCCCCCGCCCGTGTGCGATCCCGTGCCGCCAATACCGACGGTATATCCTCAGGGGATAGCTTCCCCTCTGCCACGTCGATCAGCGTTCCCGTCATGATGCGGACCATGTTGTAAAGAAAGCCGTCTGCCGCCACACGAAAGACCACGCTGTCACCACAGCGCTTGATCTCTGCCTCTGTCACCGTCCGCACCGTGTCGGTCACATCCGAGCCCGATGCCATGAAGGAGGCAAAATCATGCGTTCCCACAAAGCATGCGGCCGCCTGCGCCATGCGCTCAAGAGCCTGCTCCGATATAGGGCGAGGATACCACCACTCACGGTCAGCGGAAAAGGGATCGTGCGTGCGTGTGTTGCGTATCCAATACTGATATTCTTTAAATACCACGTCATAGCGTGCGTGGAAGCTGTCGCTCACCCATTCCGCTCCCGTCACCGCAATGTCACGGGGCAAAAGGGTGGCAAACGCAAGCGGAATGCGCTCTATCGGCACGGTAGTGGTCAGCGTTCCCGTTTCTCTATATGCCACGGTGGCGCAAAAGTCACGGGCATGGACGCCGCTGTCGGTACGGCTGCAGCCCACAATGTCGCATCGCACGCCGAACAACCGTTCTGCCGCCTCTGTCAGCACTCCCTGCACGGTGGGTGCGTTTTTCTGCACCTGATAGCCGCTGTACGCCGTACCCAAAAAGGCGATATGCAACAAAAGCTTCATGATGCCGTTACCTCATCGTATAGCCGATTTTCAGCATGTTGAACGCCACAAGGGCAGCACCGAAGATCAGCATGATCAGTAAGGCCAGCACGTCACCAAAGCGGGTGTGAAGCACGTGCATGCGTGTTCTGCCCTCTCCGCCGTGATAGCAACGGCATTCCATGGCGAGGGCTAAGTCATCGGCTCGGCGGAAGGCCGAAAGAAACAGGGGGATCAAAATGGGAATGAGGGCCTTGGCCCGTGAAACAAGTCCGCCCGAGGAAAAGTCTGCTCCCCGTGCCTTTTGCGCCGTCATGATCTTATCCGTCTCATCCACCAGCGTGGGGATAAAGCGCAGGGCTATGGTCATCATCATAGCGGCATCATGCACAGGCACCTTCAGCCTTTTGAGCGGAGACAACAGATCCTCAAGGGCATCCGTCAGCTGTATGGGCGTGGTGGTGTACGTTAAAAACATGCTTGTTCCGATAATCAACGAGGCGATGCGCACGATCATAAAGATCGCATCAAAAATGCCCTCCCAATAGATATGGATAAACCGCCACTCAAAGATCAGCCAGTCTCCCCGCTTCATAAACACGTTGATGAAGGCAGTAAAGACCATGATAATGAGAACAGGTCGAAGGCCACCCAATACGATCTTAAAGGGTACCCGTCCCAGCGCCACCAACAGAACGGCAGAAAACAGCAAGAGCGCAAAGCTGATGACGTTTTTGCACAAAAAGGTGGCACAAACGATATAGAGCAATGCCAGGATCACCTTCATACGGGGATCTGCCTTATGCAGGGGTGATTTGGCAAGATAATATTGACCAAGTGCTACGTTTTTCATTTCTTACTCATTTTACCTGCTTTTTCCATACTTTTCGAAGCTCTGCAAGCACCGCATCGGGAGAATAAATGCCCGTATCAACCGCAAGCCCGTGCTGCTTCAGATACACCATCATCTTGGTAAGCTGAGGAATATCCAAGCCAACGCCCGTCAACTCATCGGCACGGGAGAACACCTCCTCCTTCGTGCCTGCCATCACGACCTTGCCGCCCGCCAGCACAATGAGATCATCGCAGTATTTCGCCATATCCTCCATGCTGTGGCTCACGATCACAACGGTATTGTCGGTTCTTTGGCGGTACGACACGATATTGGAGAAGATCGCATCCCGCCCCTGCGGGTCAAGACCCGCCGCAGGCTCGTCCAGCACCAAGACCTCGGGGCGCATGGCGACCACGCCCGCAATAGCGGCACGCCGCTTCTGTCCCCCCGACAGATCGAAGGGAGAAGCATCAAGCAGCTCCTTCTCCAGACCCACAAAGGCCGCCGCCTCGGCAACACGCTCGGCGATCTCCTCCTCTCCAAGCCCCATGTTGCGTGGACCAAAGGCGATGTCCTTTCGCACCGTCTCCTCAAAGAGCTGATACTCGGGATATTGCATCACAAGCCCCACACGGAAGCGCACGTCTCGAATGCTCTTGGGCTTTTCCCAGATATCCTTGCCGTCAAGCAGAACCTGCCCCGATTCGGGGCGCAAAATGCCGTTCAGCATCTCCACAAGCGTGGATTTGCCCGAGCCTGTATGCCCGATAATGCCCGTCACCCGTCCTGCCTCAATGTCCAGCGAAACGTGATCCAAGGCACATATCTCGTACGACGTTCCCTTGCTGTGGTGATAGGTTACGTCACGAATAGACAGTTTAGCCATGGCCGCACTCCTTTCTCAACGCCCCGAGGATCATCTCGGCACACTGCTCGGGCGTTTGATGCGCTCCCTCGGCAGGGCACAGTCCCTCTCTTTGCAAGGCGTGAATGACCGAGGTACACTGCGGAACGTCAAGGCCGAAGGAAAGCAGCTCGCTCTCATGGTCAAAGACCTCCTCGGGCGTGCCGTCAAGGGCGATCTCGCCGTCATTGAGCACAATGACACGGGAGGCTCTTGCCGCCTCGTCCATATAGTGTGTAATGGTGATGACCGTCATACCAAGCTCCTCGTGCAAACGGTCGATCGCCGATAGCACCTCGGCTCGCCCTCTCGGGTCAAGCATGGAGGTGGATTCATCAAAAATAATACAGTCAGGGCGCATAGCCAAGACACCCGCAATGGCAACACGCTGCTTCTGGCCGCCCGAGAGGCGGTGAGGCTCGTGCTTGGCGTACTCCCGCATGCCGAGCGAGGCCAGCACCTCGTCCACACGTTGGCGGATCTGCTCGGGCGGAACGCCGAGATTTTCGGGGCCAAAGGCCACGTCGTCCTCCACGATGGTGGCGATCAGCTGATTGTCGGGGTTTTGGAACACCATACCCACACGGCGGCGCAGAGACAAGCGCTGCTCCTCCGATTCGATCACGGCGGGATCGGTGATGGTCACGCCGTCCACGGTAATGCTTCCCTCATCGGGGGTCAATATCATATTGATCAGCTTGGCGAGCGTGGATTTTCCCGAGCCGTTATGACCCAATATGGCAACGTACTCGCCCTTATCGATGGTGAGGGACAGATGGCGCAGCACGGGGATCGTGCGATGGTCATCCGCCTCGTACGAGGCACTGACGTTTTCAAGTTGTATAAACGGAGCTGCCATCCTTTCTTCCCTTTCTTTTTTCATTCGTTTTTTTATTTTTGAATACCCGTCCAACGGGCGCTCGCACCGCAGGGCAAGAAGCCACCCGTGCGGCTGATGCGCAAGCCAAGCTCGCCTGCCTCGACCCTTCCGCCGAAGCGGGACGCCACACGAAGCTCAAGCTCATACGCCATGGTCATGGGGGAAAGCCCCGTGGTGTAGGAATTGACGAGGAAGAACAGCGGATCGTCTGACAGCAGGCTTGCCGCAAGCGTAACAAGCTCGTCCACGCTGTCCTCGATCTTCCACACCTCGCCCGACGGTCCTCTGCCGTAGGAGGGCGGATCCATGATGATGGCATCATACCGATTGCCTCTGCGAATCTCACGCTCCACAAACTTCTTGCAATCATCCACGATATAGCGGATGGGTGCTTCCTTCAAGCCGCACAATGCGGCATTCTCCTTGGCCTGCGCCACCATTCCCTTGGCGGCATCCACGTGAACCACAGCGGCACCCGCCTTAGCGGCGGCTACCGTAGCTCCACCCGTATAGGCAAACAAATTAAGCACCTTGACCTGCTTTTTCTCGCTTTTGCGTATCAACTCGGAGAACCAATCCCAGTTGGCAGCCTGCTCGGGAAACAGCCCCGTATGCTTAAAGCCCATGGGCTTGATGACAAAGGAAAGCTCACCGTACCCTATTTTCCACTGTGCGGGCAGGGTGTTATGCGCCCATCCGCCGCCACCGCTGTGCGAGCGGCGGTAGGTGGCATCCGCACGCTTCCAAGCGGGATGCTGTGCGGCATTCTTCCATATGACCTGCGGATCGGGGCGGACGAGGATATAGCTTCCCCATCTCTCAAGCCGCTCTCCGTCCGAGGCGTCCAGTAATTCATAATCCTTCCAAGCATCTGCAACCCACATGGTATCCTCCGTCTCCCCTTTG